>NZ_VWWK01000106.1:0-25310 GCF_011753035.1 Burkholderia sp. Ax-1720
GCACCGGCGCGCCCTGGCCTTCCACGCGCGCCGCGGCGTCCTTGGGCGGCGCGTCCTGCAGGCCGCGCGCGAGCGCCTTGCAGAGCGCGCCGAGCCACTGCACGTAGGGCGCGTTCGGGTCGCTCTGCGGCAAGCCCGAGACGGCCGCCACGTGGCCCGGCGCGTCGCCGCGCCACCAGGCGGCCTGGCGATAGGGCACCAGGGCCAGGGTTTCGTTGACGATCGTGAAGCCGAGCGTGGTCTCGCTGGCGGCCGCGCGGGCGCGGGCCGACAACTGCCAGAGCAGCGCGAGCTGCTGGCCGTCGATGCGCACCTGCTCCTGGGTCGCTTCTTCCGCCATGCGGGTTGCCGTCACCGTCATGACATCACCGCGCGAAGCTGGCCCAGCCGCTCATGCCCGGCAGCAGCTCGGGCGCGCCGGCGTTCAGCGCGGCGGTCACGTCGACGGTCTGCGTGACCGGGTCGACGCGCGCGCCGATCCGCGCCACCTTGGCCGGGTAGGTCTTGCCCACCTCGTCGACCTGCACGCTCAGCGCATGGCCGGGCTTGAGCCAGGCCAGCCATTTCGACGGCACGATCATCTTCAGTTCGAGATGGCCGGTGTCGACGATGGTCAGCAGCGGCTTGCCGGGCTCGGCGAACTGCTGCGGCGAGGCGCTGCGCTTGACCACGCGCCCGTCGAAGGGCGCCGCGATCGCGCACTTGTGCACGGTGGCCTGCATATAGGCCACGTCGGCCGCGCTGGCCTTCTGCTTGGCCTGCGCCTGCTGCACCTCCAGCTCGCCGATCGAATGCAGCGCGAGCAGCTTGCGGTTGGTGTCGAGCAGGTCGCGCGCGCCGTCGGCGTCGGCCTGGGCCTTGCGCAACTGCGCGCTGTACAGCGAACAATCGAGCGTGACGAGGGTCTGCCCGGTGCGGAAGCTGTCGCCCTCGCGGAACGGCAGCGAGGCGATCTTGGCCGAGATCTCGCTCGACACGTCGACCTGGTCGCGCGCCACCAGCTGGATGCGGATCCGCGAATCGGGGCTGTCGGCAGTCGGGGCCTGGGCCGCCGCCGGAGCGGGCGCGGCGGCGGGAGCGGGAGCCGGCGCCGGCGGCGCCGCCATCGCGAAACCTGTTGCGACGAGCAGCGCGATCGCGCCGGCTGCCCGGTAGTGCCTGGCCTGCGTCATTTCTGGGTGGCTCCCGCTGCGTCGAGCGCGGCTGCGGCGGCCAGCGTCGGGCCCGGCCGGGCGGGCGCGGCGGCAGTCAGGTCGCCGCCCTGGGCCAGCACGTCCCAGCGCTGCTGTTCCTCGCCGATCGACTTGCGCAGCGAGGCGAGGTCATGGCCGTTCAGCTTGTCGCCGACCGGGTCCAGGCCCAGCGTGGCGAGCATCTGCCCATAGGCGCTCTCGAGTTCGCCGTAGCTCTGGTAGAGGCGCAGCTCGGACATCATCGCGGCGGTGGCCACGCGGATCTCCTCGAGCTTGCCCTGCGCGTTGGCCGTGGTGGCGTTGTGGGTGTGTTCGAGGATCTGCTGGTCGACGTCGTTCATCTGCTTGAACAGGTCGAACTGGCGCGTCTTGGCGGCCAGCTCGCTGCGTGCCACGTGCACCTGGGTGAGCACCGCCATGCTGAGCGCCATGCGCTGCATCTTCGCCACGTCGAGCTGGGCCTGCGCGGTGCCGCGGATATTGCGTTCGTTGAGCAGGTTCAGCAGGTTCCAGCTCACGCTGATGCCGGCCGAGCGCCAGGCGTTGTAGACCAGGAAGCTGTTGCTGTCGTAATGTGCGCCGAGGCTGAACTCGATGCCGGGCAGCAGCTTGGCGATCGCCTTGTGGGTCTCGTTGACGCTGATGCGCTCGTTGTAGCTGGCCTCGACCAGCTCGGGCCGGCGTTGCAGCGCCATGTCTTCCATCTTGGGCATCGGCATCTCGAACACCGGCACCTTGAAGTCGTCGCCGGCGGCCAGCGTGAAGTCGCGGCCGGGTTCCAGGTTCATCAGCGAGGCCAGGCGCGGCTTGGCTTCCTCGAGCTGGTCGCGCACCGCCTCGAGCTGGCGCATCAGGTCGAGCAGCGCGTGCTGGTAGTTGAGCGTCTCGATCGGCGAGCGCAGGCCCTGCGCCTGCGTCTTGCGCGAATCGTCGAGCGCGGCGCCGGCCTGTTCGAGCAGCGGCCCGATCCTCTCGCGCAGGCGCTGCGCGCCCACCGCCTGCCAGTAGGCCTCGCGCACCTGCTGCATCATCAGCTGCACCACCTTGCGGCGGCGCTGCTCGAGCACCAGCACGTGGTCGGCCTGCTCCTTGGCCTCGAAGTAGCTGACGCCGAAGTCGAGGATGTTCCAGGACAGGTTGAGGTCGGCGGTGCGGCTGTTCTTGTCGGTCGAGTACGAGGGAATCAGGGATTCCTCGTGCGTGAACAGGCCTTCCGAGGCCGAGGCGAGCTCGTGGTTGCGGTTGGTGTAGCCGGCTTGCGCGGCCAGCTTGGGCAGCAGGTCGAAGTTCGACAGGTCGAGCTGCCGCTGCGCGAGCGCCTCTTCCATCATCTTCAGGCGATGGTCGAGGTTGTAGCGGATCGCGCGCGCCATCGCCTCGTCGAGCGTGATCGGGCCGCTCACCGGCTGCTGGTTCGTGAACATCGCCGCGCGGTCGGTGCGGGCCGTATCGGCGCGCTCCGCGTCGGTGAACGGGACCGGCTTCACGGCGCAGCCGGACAGCCAGACCACGGCGAGGGCGGCGGCGAGCAGGGCGGGACGCGGCGCGCGTCCTCGGAGCGTCTTGTTGTTCACGGCGAGTGGTCTCTTGGAGGAATGGGCAAAGGAAAAAACGAATGCGGATTTCATGAGCGGCGCTCCGGGGTGACGGCCGCGACGGCGGACTGCCGCTCGGCGAGGGCCGCGTCGTGGCGCGGCACGTGCAGCGTGGCCACCGCATTGGCGAATTGCGCGGTGAGCGAAGCCTTGGCGGGCGGCACGGCGGCGTGCGGCGCCGGCTTGGCTGCCGGTTTCGGCGCGGCATGCGCGTTGGCGGCGGGCTTGCCGTGCGCGTCGAAGCGCACCACCACCTCGCGGCGCACCACGTTGCCGGCGGCGTCGCGCGAGACCAGCGTGACGCGGATCTCGTGCACGCCGGCCGGCGGCGTGCCGCTCAGCGTGCCGTGCGCGGCGTCGTAATGGAGCCAGGTCGGCAGGGCCGCGCCGTCGGCCAGTGTGACGGTCACGCTGGCCTGCTCGTGCGCGGCTTCGGCATTGGCCGGCGCGCGCAGCAGCGGGGCCACGTTGAGCGCGAAGGCGCTGCCGGGCTGGTGCATGGCATGCACGTCGGCGGCAGGCAGCAGATGCGCGGTCGCCGGTGCAGCGGCCGCCTCTTGCGGCACGATCGATTCGAGCGAGGTGACGGAGGTGTCGCCCAATGCGTTTCCGTGCGCGTCGTGGGTGGCGAAGGTAAAGGTGTCGCGCGGCACGATGGTGCTGATCTGGCGCGGCGCGTCGAGCGCCGCCAGCACGATCAGGGGATTCGACACGCCGTCGTTGCGCTCCTGGGCATCCGGTGCGATCAGCATGGTCGAACGCGGGATCTCGACTTGCGGCGGCGGCGCGATCGGCGGCGTCGGCCGGTGATCCGGCTCCACGGTAGGCGGCAGGATCGGCACGCCGACCGGCTGCGGCACGCCCACGATCTGCAGCGTGCGCGTGAGCGGCGCGCTGCTGCGCGTGCCGTCGCCGACCGTGAACACCAGGGTGCGCGAGCCGTTGGCGTGCTCGGCCTGGGTGTCGGTGTAGGTCACCGCGTTGAGCGCCGCCTGCCATTGCGCGGTGGTGGCGGTGCCGCTGGCCGAGCTGAAGGTCAGGGTGCCGGTGGCGGCGTTGTAGCTGGCCGTGATATCGCCGCTGGCGGTGCTGGGCGTGAAGCCCAGCACGTCGTGCTTGGCGTCGAAGCTGCCGCCGAAGGCCACCGTCGCCGTGGTGGGCGGCGTGTTGTTGCGATCGCCCAGCGTGATGCCGTCGCCGACCGTGATCGTGGAGCCGCTCTTGCCGTCGGCCGTGTAGCTGAGCTGCGCATCGCCGCCGCCCAGTTGCGGCGTCTGGTGCGTGGCCGTGACCGACACGCTGCGCGTGAGGGCGGCGCTGGTCTCGGTGCCGTCGTTGACGGAGACGATCAGCGTGCGCGAGGCCGTATTGGGCAGCACCGCCGTGTCGGTATAGGTGACCGAGCGCAGCGCGGCCTGCCATTGCGCGAGCGTGGCGGTGGCGCCGGCCGAAGTCAGCGTCAGGGTGCCGTGCACGGCGTCGTAGCTGGCCGTGATGTTGCCCATCGTGGCGCCGTCGTTGACGAAGGCGAGCAGGTCCTCGTTGGCATGGAAGCCGGCGCCGATCTGCACCGTCGCCGAGGCGAAGGTGGTGTTGTCGCGGTCGGACAGCGTGATGCCGTTGTCGATCGCGATCGGCGTGGAGGCGACGTTGTCGCCCGAGACGAAGGCGGCCGGCCCGGTGTTGCTCGACGAGATGAGCGGCGTCTGGTCGACATCGGTGACGGTCACGCTGCGCGTGATGTCGGTGCTGGTCTTCACGCCGTCGTTGACGGAGAAGCTGATGCTGCGCGTGGCGGCGTCCGGCGTGATGGCCGTGTCGGTGTAGGTGACCGAGCGCAGCGCGGCCTGCCACTGCGCCAGCGAGGCGATCGCGCCGGCCGAGCTCAGCGTCAGCGTGCCGGTGGCGGCATCGTAGCTGCCGGTGATGTTGCCCATGGTGGCGCCGTCGTTGACGAAGCCGAGCACGTCCTCGCCGGCATGGAAGCCGGCGCCGATCTTCACGGTGGCGGAGGCGAAGGTGGAGTTGTCGAGGTCGCTCAGCACGATGCCGTTGTCGACCACCACCGGTGTCGACGCGACGTTGTCGCCTGCCGTGAAGGAGACCGAGCCCGTGTTGCTCGACGAGATGATCGGCCTCTGGTCGGTATCGGTGACGGTGACCTCGCGCGTGATGGCGGTGCTGGCCTTCACGCCGTCGCTGACGGCGAAGCTGATGACGCGCGTTGTCGAATCGGGCGTGATGGCCGTGTCGGTGTAGGTGACCGAGCGCAGCGCCGCCTGCCATTGCGCCAGCGAGGCGGTGGCGCCGGCCGAGCTCAGCGTCAGGGTGCCGTGCACGGCATCGTAGCTGGCCGTGATGTTGCCCATCGTGAGGCCGTCGTTGACGAAGCCGAGCAGGTCCTCGCCGGCGTGGAAGCCGGTGCCGATCTGCACCGTGGCCGAGGCGAAGGTGGAATTGTCGCGATCAGACAGCGTGATGCCGTTGTCGACCACGATCGGCGTGGACGCCGTGTTGTCGCCGGCCACGAAGGCGGCCGGGTCGCTGTTGCTCGAGGAGATGAGCGGCGTCTGGTCGGTATCGGCGACCGTGATGTTGCGCGTGATGGCCCCGCTGGTCTTCACGCCGTCATTGACCGAGACGATCAGGGTGCGCGTGGCGGTGGCGGGCGTGACGGCCGTGTCGGTATAGGTGACCGAGCGCAGCGCGGCCTGCCATTGCGCGAGCGTGGCGGTGGCGCCGGCCGAGCTCAGCGTGAGGGTGCCGTGCACGGCGTCGTAGCTGGCCGTGATGTTGCCCATGGTGGCGCCGTCGTTGACGAAGCCGAGCAGGTCCTCGCCGGCATGGAAGCCCGTGCCGATCTGCACCGTGGCCGAGGCGAGGGTGGGGTTGTCGCGATCGGTCAGCGTGATGCCGTTGTCGACCACCACCGGCGTGGAGGCGACATTGTCGCCTGCCTTGAAGGGCACCGAACCGGTGCTGCTCGACGAGATGAGCGGTGTCTGGTCGACGTCGGCGACGGTGACGTCGCGCGAGTAGGTCGCGCTGGTCTGGGTGCCGTCGTTGAGCGAGAAGCCGATGCTGCGGGTGGCCGTGTCGGGCGTGATGGCCGTGTCGGTATAGGTGACCGAGCGCAGCGCGGCCTGCCATTGCGCCAGCGTGGCGATGGCGCCGGCCGAAGTCAGCGTGAGGGTGCCGTGCACGGCGTCGTAGCTGGCCGTGATGTTGCCCATGGTGGCGCCGTCGTTGACGAACGACAGCACGTCCTCGCCGGGCTGGAAGCCGGTGCCGATCTGCACCTTGGCCGAGGCCAGCGTGCTGTTGTCGAGGTCGCCCAGGACGATGCCGTTGTCGACCACGATCGGCGTGGAAACGGTGTTGTCGGCGGCTTGGAAGGCAGCCGGGCCGCTGCTGTTGGAGCCGACGGTCGGCGTCTGGTCGACGTCGGCAACCGTGACGGTGCGCGCGAGCGAGAGGCTCGACTTGGTGCCGTCGTTGATCGAGAAGCTGATCGTGCGGGTGGCCGTGTCGGGCGTGATGGCCGTGTCGGTATAAGTGACCGCGCGCAGCGCCGCCTGCCATTGCGCCAGCGTGGCGCTGTTGCCCGAGGAGCTCAGCGTCAGGGTGCCGGCGGCAGCGTCGTAGCTGGCCGTGATGTTGCCCATGGTGGCGCCGTCGTTGACGAAGCCGAGCACGTCCTCGCCGGCATGGAAACCCGCGCCGATCTGGAAGATGGCCGAAGCCAGCGTGCCGTTGTCGAGATCCGAGACGACGATGCCGGTGTCGATCGCGACCGGCGTCGACGCGACGTTGTCGCCGGCGGTGAACGCCACCGAACCCGTGCTGCCGGTGGTCAGGATCGGCGTCTGGTCGGTATCGGCGACGGTGACGTCGCGCGAGTAGGTCGTGCTGGTCTGGGTGCCGTCGCTGACCGAGAAGCCGATGCTGCGGGTGGCCGTGTCGGGCGTGACGGCCGTGTCGACATAGGTGACCGAGCGCAGCGCGGCCTGCCATTGCGCCAGCGTGGCGCTGGCACCGGCCGAGCTCAGCGTCAGGGTGCCGTGCGCGGGGTCGTAGCTGGCCGTGATGTTGCCCATCGTGGCGCCGTCGTTGACGAATGCCAGCAGGTCCTCGCCGGCATGGAAGCCGGCACCGATTTGCACGATGGCCGAGGCGAAGGTGCCGTTGTCGAGATCGGACAGCGTGATGCCGTCATCGATCGTGACCGGCGTGGATGGGGCATTGTCGGCGGCCTTGAAGGGGACCGAGCCGGAATTGTTGGAGCCGACGACGGGCGTCTGGTCGACATCGGCGACGGTGACGTCGCGCGAGTAGGTCGCGCTGGTCTGGGTGCCGTCGTTGAGCGAGAAGCCGATGCTGCGGGTGGCCGTGTTGGGCGTGATGGCCGTGTCGGTATAGGTGACCGAGCGCAGCGCGGCCTGCCATTGCGCCAGCGTGGCGCTGGCACCGGCCGAGGTCAGCGTCAGGGTGCCATGCACGGCGTCGTAGCTGGCCGTGATGTTGCCCATGGTGGCGCCGTCGTTGACGAACGACAGCACGTCCTCGCCGAGCTGGAAGCCGGTGCCGATCTGCACCTTGGCCGAGGCCAGCGTGCTGTTGTCGAGGTCGCCCAGGACGATGCCGTTGTCGATCGCGATCGGCGTGGAAATGCTGTTGTCGCCGGCCTGGAAGGCAGCCGGGCCGCTGCTGGTGGAGCCGATGACCGGCGTCTGGTCGACGTCGGCGACGCTGACGTTGCGCGTGATCGGGGTGCTCGTCTTGGTGCCGTCGTTGACCGAGAAGCTGATCGTGCGGGTGGCCGTGTCGGGCGTGATGGCCGTGTCGGTATAGGTGACCGCGCGCAGCGCGGCCTGCCATTGCGCCAGCGTGGCGATGCCATTGGCCGAGCTCAGCGTCAGGGTGCCGTGCACGGCATCGTAGCTGGCCGTGATGTTGCCCATCGTGGCGCCGTCGTTGATGAACAACAGTACGTCCTCGCCGGCATGGAAACCCGTGCCGATCTGGACGGTGGCCGAAGCCAGCGTGCCGTTGTCGAGATCCGAGACGATGATGCCGGTATCGATCGCGACCGGCGTCGACGCGACGTTGTCGCCCGCGATGAACGCCGCCGAGCCGGTGCTGCCGGTGGTCAGGATCGGCGTCTGGTCGACGCTCGCCACCGCGATGGTGCGCTCCAGCGTGTTGCTGGTCTGCGCGCCGGCGCTCAGCGTGATGTCGACCGTTCGCGTGGCCGTGTTCGGCGTGACGGCCGTGTCGGTATAGGTGACCGAGCGCAGCGCGGACTGCCATTGCGCGAGGGTGGCCGTGCCGCTCGACGAGGTCAGCACCAGCACGCCGGTCAGCGTGTTGTAGACGCCGCTGATGTCGCCCATCGTCGAGCCATCGTTGGTGAAGCCGAGCACGTCCTCGCCGCTGTGCAGGTTGCCGGTGATCGAGATCACGGCGGTGTCCACCACGTTGCCGAGCGGGTCGCCGACGGTCATGCCGGCATCGATCGTGATCGGCGTGGCAGGCACGTTGTCGCCGGCCTGGAAGTGCGCGCTGCCGGTACTGCTGGTGGCCAGCGATGGCGCGGAGCTGATCACGTCGATCGAGTAGGTCGCCGGCGTGCTGGTCCTGGTGCCGTCGCCGATGGTGATCGAGACCGCGCGCGTGCCGAGCGGCGCATTGGAGCCGGTCTGGAACTGCAGATTGTCGAGCACGCTCTGCCACTGCGCGAGGGTGCCGCCCGTGGAGGTGATCGTCAGCGTGCCCGTGGACGGATCGTAGGAGGGGGAGATGCCGTTGACCGGAATCTGGCCCAGCCCGCTGAAGGACAGGACGTCGCCGATCTCGAAGCCGGACGTGATTTGCACCGTGATCGTCAGCGAGACCAGCGCGGACGGGTTGCCGACGTTCAGGTCGGTCAGCGCGAGGCCGCTGTCGATCGTGGTGGCCGAATTGCCGGGCAGGAAGTCCTGGCTGGTCGAGGTACCGCTGGTCAGGACCGGCGTCTGGTGGGTCGCGACGATGCCGAGCGACTTGGTCTCGGTGGCGCTGGCCTTGGTGCCGTCGCTGACCGCGAACGAGATGGTGCGGGTCGTGCCGGTCGGCACCGCCGCCAGGTCGGTATAGGTCACCGAGCGCAGCGCCGCGATCCACTGCGCGGTGGTCGAGGCGCCGGCCGAGCTCAGCGTGAGCTTGCCGTTGCTGGCGTCGAAGCTCGCGGTGATGTCGCCGAACGAGCCGCCGAGCGCAAGCACGTCCTCGCCCGCAACGTAGTTGCCGGTGATCTGCACGGTGGCCGAGACCATCGTGGGGCTGTCGCTGTCGGTCAGGATCAGGCCGGTGTCGATGGCCACCGGGATCGAGGGGGCGTTGTCGGCCGAGGTGAAGGTGGTGCTGCCGCCGCTGGTGTCGAGCAGCGGCGTCTGGTCGGTCAGCGCCACGTCCACCGTGCGGCTCCACGAGCCGCTCGTCTTGGTGCCGTCGCTGATCACGAAGCTGATGACGCGCGGCGTGGTGGTCGGCACCGACGAGAAGTTCTGGAACTGGACCGAACGCAGCGCGGCCTGCCACTGCGCGACCGTGGCGCTGTTGCCGACCGAGCTCAGCGTCAGCACGCCGTTCGAGTACGAGCCGTTGATGTTGCCCATCGTCGTGGGATTGCCGACGAACAGCAGCACGTCGCTGGCGTCGACGTTGCCGATCGTGATGGTGGCCGAGGCGAGCGTGCCGTTGTCGAGGTCGGACACCACGATGCCGCCGTCCACCGTGACCGGCGTGGAGCTCGTGTTGTCGCCCTGGGTCAGCGTGACGTTGCCGCTGCTACCGCTGATCTGCGGCGTCTGGTCGGTATCGGCCACGTTCACCGTGGCCGACACGGTGCCGCTGCTCTTGGTGCCGTCGCTGATGCTGAAGGTGACGGTGCGCGACAGGTTCGACGGCGTGACGGCGGTGGAGGTATAGGTGACGGCGCGCAGCGCGGCCTGCCATTGCGCGAGCGTGGCCGTGGTGCTGGACGAACTCAGCGTGAGCACGCCGTTCGAATAGGTCGCCTGGATGTCGCCGTAGAGCACCGAATTATTGTTGTTGAACGCCAGGACGTCGGTGGGCTGGACGTTGCTCGAGATCGTGACGGTGGCCGTGTGCAGCGGGCCGCCGTCGGCGTCGGCCACCGTGATGGTGTTGTCGATCACCACCGGCGTGGAGACGGTGTTGTCGCCTGCCGTGAAATTGACGGTGGTGCCGCCGCCGCCGATGATCGGCGTCTGGTCGACATCCGTGACGCTCACCGAGCGGTTCGCCACCGGGCTGACCAGGGTGCCGTCGTTGATCCGGAAGCTGACCGTGCGCGTCGCGTTCGACGGCACGACCAGGTCGCTGGTGAAGGTCACGGCGCGCAGCGCCGCCTGCCATTGCGCCAGGCTGGCCGTGCCGCTGGCCGAGGTCAGCGTGAGCAGGCCGGTGCTGGTGTTGTAGACGGCGCTGATGTCGCCCATCGTCGCCGGGTTGTTGACGAACAGCAACTGGTCGTGATTGACCTGGAAGTTGCCGGTGATCTGCACCGTGGCGCTCGCCAGCGTGCTGCTGACGCCGTCGGAGACGACGATGCCGGCGTCCACCGCCACCGGCGTCGAGGCCGTGTTGTCGCCAGTCACGAACATGGCCGAGCCGCTGTCGGTGGTGACCGTCGGGCCGACCGTCACCACCACGCTGTGATGCAGCGTGCCGCTGGTCTTGGTGCCGTCGCTCACGGAGAACGTGATGTCGCGCGTGCCGCCGGTGGTGCCGCTCGATGACGCGAAGCTGACCGCATCGAGCGCGGCCTGCCACTGCGCGACCGTGGCGGTGCCGCTGCCCGAGAACAGCGACAGCGCATGCGAGCTCGGGTTGTAGCTGGCCTGGATGTCGCCGTACAGCGTGGCGTTGTTGTTGACGAAACCCAGCGAATCGCCGCTCACGAAGCCGCTGGAAATGGTAACGGTGGCGGCGGCCAGCGAGGCATTGTCCGCATCGCTGACGTGAATGTTCGCGTCCACCGCGGCGGCGGCAGTGCCGGCGAGATAGCTGGTGCTGGCCGCGCCGCCTTCGCTCAGCACCGGGCTCTGGTCGACCGCCGTGATCGTCACGTTGCGCGTGGCGATGTTGCTGACGAAGGTACCGTCGTTGAACGAGAACGAGACGGTGCGCGTGGTGGTCGAGAGATTGGGCGAGGTCAGCGAGCTCGAGAACGTCACCGATTCGAGCGCGGCCTGCCATTGCGCGATGGTCGCCGTGCCGGCGCCGGTGCTCAGCGTCAGGGTGCCGGTGGTGGTGTCGTAGGTGCTCGTGATGCCGTTCTGCGCCGTGAAGTTGAGCAGGTCGCCGGTCTGGAAGTTGGTGATCTGGACGGTGGCCGTCTTGGCCGTGCTGGAGCCGCCGTCGCTGAGGGTCAGGCCGGGGTCGACGCTCACCGCCGTGCCGCCCGTGCCCGCGCCGTTGTCGGCCGAACTCCAGGTGGCGTTGCCGCTGCTGGTGGTGACCGCCGGGCCGGTGTCCTGGTAGGTCAGGTTGTCCAGCGAAGGCTCGAAGGCGCCGGGGTCGTTCTGGTCGATCAGCGAGAACGAGACGATATTGTTGAAGGCGCTGCCCAGCTGGCTCGACACGGTGGCACCGGGGAAGCCGCCCACCGCGGCCGTGGCGAGCTGGATCAGCCCGCTGCTGGTGCCGTTGGCATAGTGCGCCTGGATGTAGAGATCGCCGTTGAAGGAGCTGAGGTCGAAGCTCTGCAGGTTGAAGGTATGGCCGTTTGCCAGCGAGATGGTGACGTTGCTCATCGCCGAACCCCCGTCCGCATTGATCTCGAGCACGCCGTCGGTCGACGAGTCGGTGATGTCGGTGGGGCCGTTCGGCGAATTCGAATCGTTGTAGGCGAAGGTGTTGGCGGCCTGGTCGAGCGTGTAGACGATGCCGTCGAGCATGAACTGGGACGAGCCGAGCGCCTGGAAGTTGTTGTTGGCGGCGGTGTCGTAGGTTTCCACTGTCACGCCGAGCAGCTCGTTGAACTGCGCCTGGGCAGTGGCCGATTCGTTCAGCGCCGTGTGCACCTGGCCGACCTGGTATTCGAGCGTCCAGTTGCCGCCGAGCGCGGCGGCGCCGGTCGCGTCGATCGAGGCCGCCACGTTCAGGTGCGTGACGCCGGCGATCTGCTGCACCAGCGCCTGGCCGTCGGCCTGCTGGGCGACGTCGCAGCCGTAGATCAGGAAGTCGCCGCCCGGCTTCATGGCCGCGCCGATCTGCGCGAGTTCCGCGCTGTAGGCCGAGAAATCGGAGGCGGTCAGCCAGGTCGAGCCGGCCTGGATCGCGCCGTCCGTGCCGTGCGAGATCAGGCTGATCGATTCGACCCCTTGGTGCGATCGCAGATAACTTGCGATCTGCGCGAAGCCGTCGCTGCCGGCATCGAGCACCACGTACTGCGTGCCGGCGGGCAGGCCGGCGATCAGCGTCTGGTAGTTCGCCACGCTCGGGTCGATGAAGACCACGTCGGTCTGGCCGACGGCCGGCATCGCGATGCCGACGTCGTTTGCCGTGGCGTGCTGCGTATCGGTGTTCCCTTGGGCGGCCGATCGCGATTGGGCTTGCGCCGAGGTGTCGGTGCCTTCGGCGGTTGCGCGCGAGGCGCTGCGCACCGGCTTGTCGACCGGCGCCGAGGACGCTTGCGGCGGGGTGGCGTTGCCGGCCGTCGCGGTATCGGTTTGCGCTTCGGTGCGATGCGTTTCCGCATGCGCGTGTTCATGGGCGTGCGGCTGCGCGGCGACGGCAGCCACCGACGCGTCGTAGACGACGCGCGGTTCGAGTGCGAGCAACAGCGGCGAGGCCGCGACGCGCGAGCCGGGCCGTTCGGCATCCCGCTGCTTCTGGCTCTGGCGTGCGAACCACTGTTTGACGATCTTCATGACGATACTCTCCGTGCTGCTACCGGCCCGACGCCGTGCTCGCGTGCCCGGGCGGCCGATCCGCGCCGGGCGATGTTTGAAGCTGCGACGCGCTTAGCCCCGCGTCGGGTAAACCCCTTGCAGCGCGATGATGAACGTCAGGCCGATGTAGGGATTGCGAATGTCGAACGGCAGGCTGCCGCCGGCCACCGTATTCGTGATGCTGGGGGGCGCGGTGGTCACGCTGGCGTTGAACGGCAGCAGGTTCGTGTTCGGCGTGGCGGTGCTGTACACCGTGGCCGTGTGGCCGCTCGATGCGCCCGGGCCGAGCACCGTGTTGCTGCCCGGCACCGACTGCGGATTCGCGGTGGTGGTGGTGGCCGGGATCGAGATCGACACCGTGCTGGTGCCGCCGCCGCCCGTCACGACTGCCGTGTGCGTATGCATCGGCATTTCGGAGCTGGTCAGCGTGATCTGCTCGGCGCCGCCGGTCTCGCCGAGCACGATCGGCGCGAGGCCCGCCCCGGTGCCGACGCCGACCGGCGAGCGGCCCTGCAGGTTCGGCAGGCCGAAGGTGGTCACGCCGGTGCCGCCGTAATTGGTGCCGAGCAAGGCGAACAGCGCGTTGTTCTGCGAGATCGGCAGCAACTGGCCTCCGCACAGCGCCCAGCCATAGGGCGCGAAGTCGAAGGCGACCATGCGGATTTCACCAAGGTACTGATCGGACATGTTGACTCCTGAGGGAGATCGGGTGGGGAAACGGGTGCGCTGCGGCTACCGATGGCGGCTCGCCGGCGTCAGGCATCGGACGTCGCCAGGCCGGTGGCGGCCTGGTCGTCGGATTTCTTGCGGTGGATGACGGCGCAGACCATGCCCGCGCCGCTCGGCAGCGGCCGAGTCGGCGAGACGAACAGCAGCCAGTGGCGGCCGTCCGCGACGCGAAAGCGGTAGGTGTCCTGCGGCAACCGAACGTTGGCCGGCAGTTCGAAGTGGGCCAGGTAGCAGTCGTAGCTGCTGTCCATCGGCAGGCCGGCCGGCGCGTCCGTCAGGCGCGTCTGGGTCAGCGGCAGCGCGGCTTCGTCGGCCGTCTCGATGGTCAATACCTGTCCGAGCAATTGCACGAGCTCGTCGTGAGTGGGTAGAACTGACACGTCGTTTCCTAGGCGTTTGGTCCATACGCCCGCCGGCCGCCCCACCCCCCCGGGTTGTGCGAACCAGCGATCCCTGTTGGCCGTCCTGTATTCCGGGCTGCGGTAAAAGCTTCCACGCTCCGCGCCCGGCTTCCTTAAATTTTCCGCTTCACGATTTCAAACGATCGTATGCGGGATATATTGAATAGGTAGTTATACGGAATGCGCGTTTTCCCTGCTGCTTCCGTTTTCGCTGTTAACGGCAGGCTCCGGATTTCCTGAAGTCGAAAATCGCGCACTTAATATATTGAGTGGCAAAGGCCGCATCGCGGCCGCCGAAGCGGGCAAATCGCCGGCGCCGCATTCGCGGCGCATCGTGTCATAAATGCCGCTGTTGCCGATTTTCGAAAAACCCAGCCGCCTATATAAAACCTGCACCGGATTGTCGACTTCCACCTGCAGGCTGACGGGCAGGCCCTGGCGGTCGGCCTCGGCCACCACCGCCTGCATCAGGCGGGTGCCGATACCGCGGCCGCGCCAGGCCGGCAGCAGGGCGATGTCGATCACCCGCGCCTCCTCGCCGAGCTGTTCGGGGCGCCAGGCGTGGTAAAGCCGCCCGATCGGTTCGCCGTCCAGGCGCACCACGTCGAACCGGCCCTGCCCGTAATGCTGGCGGTAGTAGCGGTCCTGCATCCGCGATTGCTCGTGCAGGAAGGCCTCGACGCGCTCGCTCGGCCAGCCGGTCCGCATGAATTCCTCGCGACGCGTGGTCACGAACACGGCGTGCAGGAAAGCCTGGTCCTCGGCGGTCGATGCCTGCACGGTCAATTCCGCATTCGCGTGAATTGCCGCGGTACAGCTTGTCGAGACATGCGCCGATTCGAGTGCCATGGAGCGGGAAGTGTCGAAAAATCAGACTACAAAATTAACAATCGAGATCCTAACCAAATGTCAGATCAGCAGCAACAGAATTTCCATTCCGCTTATTCAGTAATTGCCCGAATACGTTTGCGCGGCGAGTATCTAAATTTTTTTGATCGATTGCGCGGGGAATTACACACTGCGGGATTGTTAAAATGTGTGGCGAATTTGAAATGAAATTGAAAGGCGAGGATATTTGCAATACCGGATCTTCATGGCAACCGCTATCGCCGGGATCAAAAAAAACGCCCCGGAAAATCCGGGGCGTCGCGGCCGGGCTGGAGCGCCGGCCGGTGCAGGCGGGGGCGGGCCTCAGTGGCTCGGCACCGGGTCGTCGTTGAGCGTCTGCAGGAAGGCGATGATGTCCTTGATGTCGTCCTGCGTCATGGCCGGCTGGTCGCCGAACTTGCGGTCGAACGGCGCGTCGGTCACGTCGACGTTGGCCAGGTACCTGGCCGGGATGTCGTCGTATTTGTGGACCTTGCCGTCGGCGCCGCGCGGGTAGAACTTGCCCGGGTTGGTATTGCGCTCGTTGTAGAAATCCATCACGTGCTGCAGGTCGTGATAGATGCCGTTGTGGAAGAACACGTGGCGCGTGGCCGAGTTGCGCAGCGTCGGCGTGAGGAACATCGAGCAGTATTGCGACTGGTCCTTCAGGTCGCTGCGGAACGGGCCGCACACGCCGATATCGTAGAAGGCCGGGTCCTTGTTCTGGGCCAGCGCGGTGTTGCGCGGCACCGCCAGCGCCTCGTACTGGTAGTCGGTGAACATCGGCGGCAGGCCGTCCTGGCTCGGCTTGGAGAGGTGGCAGCCGGCGCAGTTGGCCTTGTCCGGGTCGTTGAACAGGCGCAGCCCGTGCAGCTCGGCATGCGTGAGATGGGCCTTGCCCTCCAGCCAGCGGTCGTACTTGCTGTTGTAGGGGTGGAAGGATTGATCCTCGATCTGGTAGCGCGCGATCGCGAACATCACTTCCGATATCGCCAGTTGCGGATCGTTGAACAGGTTGGCGCCGAACAACTGCTTGAGCGGGCCCGCGTAGCGGCTGTTCTCGACGCGCTTGGCGACGTCGACGCCATTGGTATTGGCCATTTCCACCGGATTGAGCAGCGGGCCGAAGGCCTGCTGCTGCAGCGTGTCGGCGCGGCCGTCCCAGAACAGGCCGCCTTGCGGCACCATCTGCGGCGCGGCCGAGACGCCGGCGGTCTTCTGGGCCTTCACCACGCCGGCGTTCTGGCTGGCGAGCTGCTGCACGGTGGGCGCCGCGTCGTTCTCGCCGGCATCGGGGCCGATGCTGAAGTTCGGCTGGCGGTACAGGTACATCAGCGAGGGCGGCGGGCGATAGCCCTCGAGCTTCATGTCCTGGCCGCCGAGCTGCACGTCCAGGTCGTTCGGCGGGCCATAGGCATGCGAGGCGCTATGGCAGGAGGCGCACGAGAGCTTGCCGGACGCCGAGAGCATCGGATCGTTGAACAGCGACTTGCCGAGCAGGGCGACCGCCGACAGCGGCTGCACCGCGGGGCGTTGCAGCACCACCGGGTGCGGATTCGCGCCGGTCAGGTTCTCGACGATCTCGCCGACGGCCTCGGGCACGTCGGCCGGGAACGCGACCGCGTAGCCGGCATAGCCGATCGCGGCGGCGAGCGCCGCGCCGAGCACGGTGTACGCGAAACCGCGCAGCGCGCGACGGCGCGGTGCCGGGGAGGAGGGAGGGACGGCGGGCGTGGCGGAAAGCTCGTTCATGCTGGTGTGGTCGATTCTTCCAGGGCGGCCGCGAGGGCCGCCGCACAGGCAAAAGGCCGGCGCTTGCGCGCCGGCCGCTTGTTTCGGTTCGTCGATCAGATCGCGATCAGTTCGACGGAGCCGTGGCGACTTGCGTGCCGAGCGTCGGATCGAGGAACAGGGCCGTGGTGTTGGCCGAGCCCGTCGTGTTCAGCATGTCGGTGATGCTGCCGGTCGTGGCGTCGAAGGAGCCGCCGCCCAGGCGTGCGCCGCCCAGCCAGTTGTCCTCGATGAAGCGGACCACCGAAGCCTGCGTGATCTGCGTGTGGCTGACGAAGTTCGTCTTGGCCCACGGCGAGATCACCACGAACGGGATGCGCGTGCCCGGACCGCAGCGGCCGTTGACCGGCTTGCCCGTCACGCCGTTCGGCTGCGAACCCGAGGTGCCGCACAGGCCGTTGCCGTTGACCTGGTCGACCGCGTCGAACGAGCCGTGCGTCGGTGCCGTGTAGGCGTGGTCGTACCAGCCGTCCGAATCGTCATAGGTGACGATCACGGCGGTGTTCTTCCAGTCAGGCTGCTGCATCAGGAAGTTGACCACCTTGGTCACGAACTGCTGCTCGTCGAGCGGATCCGAGTAGCCGGCGTGCGCGTCCTGCGCGGCCGGTGCCTTCAGGAAGCTGACCGACGGATAGTTGCCGGCCTTGACTGCCGCGAAGAAGTCGTCCGTGTCGTACTGGTGGTTCGCCGGCTCGGCCGTCTTGCCGTCGGCTTCGACGCTCGAACCGATCGCCGCGATCGAGCTCGGGCGCGTGTGTTGCGGGTTCGAGGTCGAGGCGAAGTACTGGAACCAGTTGTGGTGCGGGATGTAGTCGGCCGTCGCGGCGTTCACGGCGGTGGCGATCGTGCTGCGCGCGCAGCCCGTGGTGCCGTTGCCGTTGGTGGTCGACAGGTTGAAGCCGCCCATGAAGCCGCCCCAGCTGACCTTCTGCGCGTTCAGCAGGTCGCCGATGTTCTTGCCCTGCATCATGGCCTGGTCGGTCGTGCTCGAGCAGACGTCGTAGCCCGGGTCGACGTCGTTGATCATCGTGTAGCCGCTCTGGCCGTCATTGATGAAGTACGAGCTGGCGGCCAGCGTCGAGACTTGCTTCGAGGTCTTGACGATCTGCATGCCGTTGGTATTGCCCGACACCACTTCGAGCGCGCCCGGCGTCGACGGACCATAGGTGTCCGAGTACGCGTTGTCGTTCATCGAGAAGTGCTGCGCGTAGTTCCAGAGCGCCGTGACGGTGTTGCCGTCGTAGAAGCCCATCACCTGGCCCTTCGTGCCGAACGAGCCGGCACCGCCCGCGGTCGCCGTACCCGTGAAGAGCGGGAACAGGTCGGCCGCACCGTTGTCGTAGGCCTGCTGTTCCGGCGTGTAGGAGTGGTTCTGGTCGGCCGAGGCGGCTTGCGTGCGGTCGAGGCGGAACGGGTTCGCGGCATTCGCGCCGTTCTGGGTGTTCGTGAAGTTGCCGTTGGCCGTCAGCAGCGTGCCCGTCAGGCCGTTGATGCTCGGCGTGCCCGCGGCCGGCGTGAAGGCCGGTTCACCTGCCGGGTTGGTCGCGTTCGGGTAGGAACCGAAGTAATGGTCGAACGACACGTTCTCGCCGTAGATCACCACCAGGTGCTTGATCGGCGTTGCGGTCTGCAGGGCGTCCTGCGACGACACCGTGCTGGCCGGCGGCGTGGTCGTCGTCGAGGGCGGCGTGGAACTGTCGGAGCCGCCACAGGCGTACAGCGCCAGCGCGGACGCGGCACAGGCAGTGGCGATCAGGGTTCGACGAAGCATTGTGTGAGACTCCATTGGAAAGGCCGTCTGTGTGTTGCGGACACCCCCGTGCGGACGGCGCGGACCATTGTTGGTAGCGGGCGGGGTCTTCGCAGGGGATGGTCCCGCTGCGAAGTGCGTGCATTGAATCAGGTCGGTATGAAGCTGGCGGGAAGAGTTACTTTCGCGATCGTTACGCGCGTGTGACTCGATCATTACGACAGATTCGGAGGGGAAAGAGAGGTGAAGGCGGGGGCGGGTGACATCGTTTGCGAGGCCGTGCGCGGCCGGCCCGAGCGGAATTTTGTCGATGACGCAGGCATGATGAACGGATGACGATCGCGGGAAGAAACGCTTTCGTTGTTATTCTTTTTCCATGAACGAAGCATTTCATTTCGTGGCGGCGGCGCGGGTGGATCGCATGGATCGATGCCTCGGCCGCATCGGCCCGAACCGGGCGGGGCCAGATCCGGCGCGGCTCCGATGTGACGGCGCGATGTCGGCCTCGTGAAAAAAACGGTGGGCGGCGGCCCGGCGTTGGTGGCAACCGGCTTCATGCCGGCGGCGCGCAGGGCGATGCCGCGCGCCGACAATCAATCGAAAGAATGAAAAAAGTTTGGTGAAAGCAATCCGGCGCGATCTCAGGACTCGAGCGGCAGCGCACTGGTGCACTTGATTTCGTCGAGGCAGACGCTCGATTGCACACCGCTCACGCCGGGAATCCGCATCAGCGTATCGAGCAGGAAGTTCGACAGCCCCTTGAGGTCGCGCGCCACCACCTTCAGCACGTAGTCGATATCGCCCGTCACCGAGAAGCACTCCTGGATCTGCGTATGCTCGGCCACCAGCTTCTGGAAGGTCGCCAGGTCGCGGATATGGCCGCGCTCCATCTTCACCTGGACGAAGGCGGTCACGCCGAAGCCGAGCATCGCCGCGTCGAGCCGCGATTCGTAGCGGCGCACCGCGCCGATCTCCTCGAGGCGGCGATGGCGGCGCAGGGTCTGGGCCGCCGACAGCCCGACCGCCCTGGCCAGCTCGAGGTTCGAGATCCGCCCCTGCTGCTGGAGCACGCGCAGCAATTCCCGGTCGAGACGGTCGAGGCGCCCGCCGGCCTCGGATGAGGGTTCATGCATGTTGGTTTCCTGATTGCCGCGATTCGCGAAATCCTATCTCGCCAAAAAGGGTAAATACGGGTTTCCGGCACAACCCCATTTCATCGCGCTGCGGCTACACTGCGTGCACGATTTTCGTGCGTGATGTCGTGGCCGGGCGAACCGGCGGCGGCCGCCGCGAGGATGGACGACCGCAAACCGTTACAATTGCGGATTTTCGGCGCGCAGCCAGCGCGCCCCGGGTGGTCCGGGGCGTTCGCCAGCCGGCGCCTGCATGGGGGACGACACGTGCCGCCTGGCCAGGGCGGATCGTACGGAGACGATATGGTTGAACACACACAGAACGAGAACGGTGGTCTGAAGCGAGGGCTCAAGAACCGCCACATCCAGTTGATCGCGCTGGGCGGCGCGATCGGCACGGGCCTGTTCCTGGGCATCGCGCAGACCATCCAGGCGGCCGGGCCGTCGGTGCTGCTCGGTTACGCGATCGCCGGCATCGTGGCCTTCTTCATCATGCGGCAGCTCGGCGAGATGGTGGTGGACGAGCCCGTGGCCGGCTCCTTCAGCTACTTCGCCGACAAATACTGCGGGCACTTCACCGGCTTCCTGTCGGGCTGGAACTACTGGGTGCTCTATATCCTGGTCAGCATGGCCGAGCTGTCGGCGGTCGGCCTCTACGTCCAGTACTGGTGGCCGGGCGTGCCGACCTGGGTCTCGGCGCTGGTGTTCTACGTGGTGATCAACCTGCTCAACTTCGTCAGCGTGAAGTCCTACGGCGAGACCGAGTTCTGGTTCGCCATCATCAAGGTGGCGGCGGTGGTCGGCATGATCGTGTTCGGCGGCTGGCTGCTGCTGTCGGGGCAGGCCGGGCCGCAGGCGAGCGTGGCCAACCTGTGGCGCGAGGGCGGTTTCTTCCCGAACGGCGTGAGCGGCCTGACGATGTCGATGGCGGTGATCATGTTCTCGTTCGGCGGGCTCGAGCTGGTGGGCATCACCGCCGCCGAGGCCGACGATCCCTCGCGCAGCATCCCGCGCGCGACCAACCAGGTGATCTACCGGATCCTGATTTTCTACATCGGCGCGCTCGGCGTGCTGCTCTCGCTCTATCCGTGGCAGAAGGTGGTCACCGGCGGCAGCCCCTTCGTGCTGATCTTCCACGCGCTCGGCAGCGACCTGGTGGCGACCGTGCTCAACGTGGTGGTGCTGACGGCCGCGCTGTCGGTCTACAACAGCGGAGTCTACTGCAACAGCCGCATGCTGTTCGGCCTGGCCAAGCAGGGCAACGCGCCCCGCGCGCTGCTCAAGGTCAACCGCCGCGGCATCCCGGTGGCCGCGCTGGCCGTGTCGGCGGTCGCCACCGGCATCTGCGTGCTGCTCAACTACCTGATGCAGGGCAAGGCCTTCGGTTTCCTGATGGGGCTGGTGGTGTCGGCGCTGATCATCAACTGGGGGATGATCAGCTACATCCACCTGCGCTTTCGCGCCGCCAAGCGCGCGGCGGGCCAGCCCACGCAGTTCCGCAGCCTCGGATATCCGCTCACCAACTACCTGAGCCTGGTCTTCCTGGCCGCGATCCTGGTGGTGATGTACCTGACGCCCGACCTGCGCCTGTCTGTCTATCTGATTCCGGTGTGGCTGATCGTGCTCGGAATCGGGTATCGTTTGCGGTCACGCCCCGCCAACGGTGCCACGCCCGGCGGCGTATCGGCACATTGAGGCGCGTCAGGGCGCGCCAGTTTCCTCCCGATTGACCAGGACTTGCCATGTTCGAACACATCGATGCCTTCCCGGGCGACCCGATTCTCTCGCTGAACGAGAATTTCCAGAAAGATCCGCGCGAGCGGAAAGTCAACCTGAGCATCGGCATCTATTTCGATGAACAGGGTCGCATTCCGGTGATGGGCGCGGTGCGCGAGGCCGAGAACCGCCTTGCCGCCGCGATCGGCCCGAAGCCCTACCTGCCGATGGCCGGCATCGAGGCCTACCGCGAAGGCGTGCAGACGCTGGTGTTCGGCAAGGACTGCGCGGTGCGCGACGCGGGCCGCATTGCCACGGTGCAGACGGTGGGCGGTTCGGGCGCGCTGAAGGTGGGCGCCGATTTCATCAAGCGCTACTTCCCGGATACGCCGATCTGGGTGAGCGACCCGAGCTGGGAGAACCATCGTTTCGTGTTCGAGCGCTCGGGGCTGAAGGTCGAGACCTACCCGTATTACGACGACGCCACCGGCGGGCTGCGTTTCGACGCCATGCTGGCCGCGCTCGATGCGCTGCCGCCGCGCAGTGCCGTGCTGCTGCACGCCTGCTGCCACAACCCGACCGGCGTGGACCTGGACGACGCGCAGTGGCTCAAGGTGATCGACGTGCTGCAGGCGCGCGAGCTGCTGCCCTTCGTCGACATGGCCTACCAGGGTTTCGGCGCCGGCCTCGACGCCGATGCCTTCGCGGTGCGCGAGATCGCCCGTCGCGGTATCCCGGCGCTGATCGCCACCTCGTTCTCGAAGAACTTCTCGATCTACGGCGAGCGTTGCGGCAGCCTGTCGGTGATCTGCGAGGACGCCGCCACCGCTGGCCGCGTGCTGGGCCAGTTGGCCAGCAACGTGCGCGCGATCTACAGCAACCCGCCCACCCAGGGCGCGAAGCTGGTCACCGCCGTGCTCGGCTCGGCCGAGCTGCGCGCGCAATGGGAAGAGGAACTGGCCGTGATGTGCCGCCGCATCGCCAAGATGCGCGCCGCGATCCACGACGGGCTGAAGGCGCACGTGAAGGGCGAGGCGCTGTCGCGCTACATCAAGCAGCGCGGCATGTTCACCTACAGCGGCCTGACCGAAACCCAGGTCGACGTGCTGCGCGAGAAGTACGGCGTCTACATCCTGCGTTCGGGCCGCATGTGCGTGGCGGGCCTGAACGAGTCGAACGTCGGCATCGTCGCCGACGCGATCGGCGAGGTGATTGCCAGCGGCGTCTGAGTCTCGCGCGCCCGGTATCGCGGGCGCGCCTGGCAGCCTGGCGGGGCCGTGGTTCGTCGTTGCCTTCGGGCGGCGGCGCGCCACGGCCCCGTTTTTCGTTTCAAGGCGGGTCGGCAGGCGGATCCGCGTCGATCGGCGTATCGTCGATCCGGATTCGCTCGACGCAAGGGAGGCAAGGATGAGTATTCGCGTGGTTCGGCTCGGTTCGCCGCGCGCGCCCGACGAGGGCGTGCGGATCGGCACGGTGCGGCGGCCGCCGCGTGGCGTGCCCAGGAGCGAATTCGCGACGCGAGATTATTACGACGTCTGGCTGCCGGTGCTCGCGCCGAGCGAGCCCTTGGTCAAGGCCGCGCACGCGGCGCAGACCGATGCGCAGTGGCACGCCTTCCAGCGTGCCTTTCGCGCCGAGATGGCCAAGGGCGAGGCGGGCAAGGTGCTGGACCTGCTGGCCGCGCTGTCGCATGGCAGCGATTTCTCGGTCGGTTGTTATTGCGAGGACGAGGCGCATTGCCATCGCGGCGTGCTGCGCAGCCTGCTGGAGTCGCGCGGCGCGGCGGTGCTGCCCTGAGGCGCTCGGCCGTGACGATGGCGATATCGCGCCGGGTTCGCGGCACGAGGATTGCGACCCCGATCGCGGGGCGCGTGATATGACGATGCGGCCCTTGCTATCGGCTTGATCGCGCGCAAGCACGGCGCCGTTTCGCCGACTATCTTGAATAGTCGGGTGCACCCGCACCGCCCGAACAGGAGGACGTCATGCATATCTCGTTTCCGCAGGATCCCCCGCAATTCACCCCGGCCGACCCGGCCATCGCGTTTCCGGTGCTGGTCGACGCCACGCGCCTGCGTTGCGAGATCAGCGCCGAGGCGCTCGAAAGCCATTACGGCGCGGCCTCGTGCGGCGAGGGCGATCTGCGCCACGCCTTCGCCGCGCATCGCGACGAGATCGAGGAAGCCGCGCGGCGCATGATCGAATCGGCGGGCGGCAAGCCGATCAAGCTCACCAGCGGTTTTTTCCGTTTCTGCGGCTGAGGTTTTTCGACCGAGGCTGCGAACACGGCGGCTGCCAGTCGCCAGTCGCCGGCCTTCGGGCCGGCTCCCTCCCATTCGATGCCGGACCATCGTCCGGCATTGTCTTTTCCGCCCGGCGCTCAATCGTCCGGATCGTCGACCAGGCGATGCCGCAACGCATAACGCACCAGGGCCGCCTCGTGCGGCATCTGCATCTTCTCCAGGATCCGCGTCTTGTAGGTGCTGACCGTCTTCGCGCTCACGCATAGCGCGTTGGCGATCTCGGTCAGCGTCTGGCCGGTGGCGATGCGCCGGAACACGTCGAATTCGCGATCCGAGAGCCGCTGGTGCGGCAGCGTATCGGCCGGCTCGTTGAGGCTCTGCGCGAAGCGCTCGGCCATCGACAGGCTCACGTACACGCCGCCCGAGGCCACCTTGCCGACCGCGCCCACCAGCTCGGCACTCGCGCTCTCCTTGGTCAGGTAGCCCGAGGCGCCGGCGCGGAACGCGCGCAGCGCGTATTGCTGCTCGGCGTGCATGGTCAGCACCAGGATCCGCAGGGTCGGTTTCTCGTCCTTGATCTGCTTGATCAGCTCGACGCCGTTGCGGCCCGGCATCGACAGGTCCAGCACCAGCACGTTGGCCGGCGTCGAGCGGATCAGCGCGATGGTCGAGGCGCTGTCGTGTGCCTCGCCCGCCACCTCGAAGCCGGTGGCGTCCTTGAGGATATGGCGCAAGCCGTCGCGGACGAGGGCGTGATCGTCGGCAATCAGCACATTGATCATGGCGAGTTCGGGTCCTGTTGAATCGAGGGAAGGGGGATCGTGATGGTGATCGCGTAGCCGCGGTCGCGCGCGGTCTCGATGCGCACCGCGCCGCCCAGCATGTGCGCGCGCTCGCGGATCCCGAGCAGGCCGAAGGACTTGTCGTCGGGCGTGCGATGGCCGTCGGCCTGGGGCGCGCCGACGCCGTCGTCGACGATGCGCAGCACGCACTGGCGCTCGTCCACGCTCAGGGTCAGCTCGACGCGCGAGGCGTCGGCGTGGCGCGCGACATTGGTCAGCGCCTCCTGCACGATGCGGAACAGCGCGGTGGCGCTGGCGTTCGAGAACTGCACCTCGCCGGGCTCGATGCGGCGCTCCACCTCGATCCCGTAGCGGTTGGTGAAATCGTTGACCAGCCATTCGATGGCCGGCACCAGGCCGAGGTCGTCGAGCATCACCGGGCGCAGGTCGGCCGCGATGCGCCGCACCGAGGCGACCGTCGCGTCGATCAGGCGGCGCATCTCGCGCAGCGGCTCGGTCACGCCCTCGTGCACCTCGTCGGCCTTGTTGCGCAGCAGCCGGTGCTCGACCGCCGACAGGTCCATCTTCAGCGCGGTGAGCTGCTGGCCGAGGTCGTCGTGCAGTTCGCGCGCGATGCGGGTCTTTTCCTCCTCGCGCACGCGCTGCAGGTTCGCCGACAGCTCACGCAGCTCCTCGCGCGAGGCCTTCAGCGCGTTCTCGGCCTGCAGGCGCTCGGTCACGTCGCGCATCATCACCGTGTAGAGCTTGCCGGCGCCGTCGTGGATCTGCGAGATCGAGGCCTCGATCGGGAATTCGTCGCCGTTGGCGCGCAGCCCGTAGAGCAGGCGCTGGCTGCCCAGGTGCCGCTCGGACTGGCCGGTCACGCCGAAACGGTTGATGTGCTCGCTGTGCGCGTGGCGAAAGCGCGGCGGGATGAAGCGCGTGAGCGGCGCGCCGATGGCGTCCATCGCCGACACGCCGAACACCTTTTCCGCCATCGGATTGAAGATCACCACGCGCTGCTCCTCGTCGACCGTGATGATCGCCTCCATCGAGGAGCGGATGATGCCCATCATGCGCGCCTCGTTGAGGCGGCTGCCGCTCGGCGCCGCGCGCACCGCGGCCCGCGCGCGGGCCCAGCCGGCCACCGC
>NZ_VWWK01000107.1:0-24925 GCF_011753035.1 Burkholderia sp. Ax-1720
TTCGTGTCGACCGTGACGGGCGCCAGGCTCGACGGCACCGCGCTCGACGCGCGCTACTGGTGGCGCAACATCCGCGAGCCGGTGCGTTTCGGCGACGGCATCGCGAGCCTGATCGCCGACGGCGCGCCGGCCGATGCCGGCAGCGCGGGCCCGAGCTCGGTCAGTTTCGCCTGGCCGGTGCGCGGCCCGATCCTGAACCAGTTCGACGATTCGAAGAACAAGGGCGTCAATATCGGCGGCGCGGCGGGCACGCCCGTCAAGGCGGCCGCCGACGGGCGCGTGGTCTATGCCGGCAATGGCCTGCGCGGCTACGGCAACCTCATTATCGTCAAGCACGACGCAACCTATCTCACGGCGTATGCACACAACCGCGCTTTGATGGTAAAAGAGGGAGATTCCGTCACGAAAGGCCAGAAGATCGCCGAGATGGGTAACAGCGATTCCGACCGCGTGATGTTGCATTTCGAGGTTCGCCGGCAGGGTAAACCTGTCGATCCGCTGAAGTACCTGCCGCCTCAATAGACGAGACGACCATGCCGAAATCGAAGCGCCACGAGCCGCAAGCCGAGTCTGAGAAAATCAGTCGTGCCACGCAAGCATCGGTGGGGCGGTCTGGTGCTTCGAGGGACGACGATGACGATGCCGCAGAGAACGAACGCGACTACGAAGCGCGCGAGTCCGACGCGGAGGAATCGGAGGGTAGCGAGCGCGAATCGGGCAGCGGCCGCCGCGAAAGCGCCCCGGAGGCCGACGATTTCCGCGCCATGCTGCAGGCGGAACTGACCGCCGACACGATCCAGCATTACCTGAACCGCATCAGCGTCAAGCCGCTGCTGACCGTCGAGGAGGAGCAGCGCTATTCGCGGCTGGCCAAGGCCGGCGAATTCGAGGCGCGGCAGGTCATGATCGAGCGCAATCTGCGGCTGGTGGTGAGCATCGCCAAGGGCTACCTGAACCGCGGCGTGCCGCTCCTGGACCTGATCGAGGAAGGCAATCTGGGCCTGATGCACGCGATCGAGAAGTTCGACCCGACGCGCGGTTTCCGTTTCTCGACCTACGCGACCTGGTGGATCCGGCAGAGCATCGAGCGCGCCATCATGAACCAGGCGCGCACCGTGCGGCTGCCGGTGCACGTGATCCGCGAACTGAACCAGGTACTGCGCGCCAAGCGTCACCTGGAAAAGAATTCGATGTCGACGGGCGAGGCGGCCGAGCGCCGCGAGGCCAGCATCGACGACATCGCCTACCTGACCGGCAAGACAGCCGAGGAAGTCACCGACATCCTCGCGCTGAACGAGCACACCGCCTCGCTCGACGCGCCGCTCGACCTGGACCCGGCGAGCAGCCTGCTGGACCTGCTGCCCGACGACCAGAGCCAGTCGCCCGATGCCGAGGTCCAGCATCGCGAGCTCGAGACGCTCACGCGCGCGTGGCTGTCGCGCCTGTCCGACAAGCACCGCCATGTGATCGAGCGGCGTTTCGGCCTGAACAACATCGAGCCGGCCACGCTCGAGGAGCTGGCCGACGAGATGGGCCTGACGCGCGAACGCGTGCGGCAGATCCAGCAGGAAGCGCTGGTGCGGCTGAAGCGGTTTTTTGCCTCCAATGGCGTTCGCAAGGACGCCGTTCTGTAAAGCGCGGTTCCGTAACTGATTCATGACTCCAATT
Source organism: Burkholderia sp. Ax-1720 (assembly GCF_011753035.1). NCBI lineage: Bacteria > Pseudomonadati > Pseudomonadota > Betaproteobacteria > Burkholderiales > Burkholderiaceae > Burkholderia > Burkholderia sp. Ax-1720. Next base: position 1,669 of record NZ_VWWK01000107.1, read on the forward strand.
CTGGTTTTTGACATCGAGACGATTCCCGATGTCGACGGCATTCGCCGTCTCGAAGATCTTCCCGCCGACCTCAGCGACGAGGAAGTGGCCGAACATGCGTTCGAGGCCCGCCGCGAAAAGACGGGCGGCGATTTCCTGCCGCATCACCTGCAACGGGTGGCGGCGATCTCCTGCGTATTCCGCGACAAGAGCGGCTTTCGTGTGCGCTCGCTCGGTACCGCCGCGGACGGCGAGGCCGCGCTGATCCAGTCCTTCTACCGGACCATCGAGAAATACACGCCGCAGCTCGTGTCGTGGAACGGCGGCGGCTTCGACCTGCCGGTGCTCCATTACCGTGCGCTGGTGCACGGCATCGCGGCGCCGCGATACTGGGACATGGGCGAGGACGATCGCGAGTTCAAGTGGAACAACTATCTGTCGCGCTACCACACGCGGCATACCGACCTGATGGATCTGCTGGCGCTGTACCAGCCGCGCGCGAACGCGCCGCTCGACGCGCTGGCCAAGCTGTGCGGGTTCCCGGGCAAGCTGGGGATGGACGGCGGGCAGGTCTGGGAGGCGTATCGCGCGGGCGAGCTCGAGGCGATCCGTAATTATTGCGAGACCGACGTCGTCAATACCTATCTGCTGTACTGCCGCTTCCAGATGATGCGCGGCGGCCTCACCGCGGTCGAATACGCGGACGAGGTGCAGCTCGTGAAGGACAGCCTGGTGGCCGAGCCGGCGCCGCATTGGGCCGAATACCTGGCGGCATTTCCCAAATAATCCCGCGCTTGGTGACGGAAGGCGAATCGGGACGGCGAATCGATTCCGATGAATCGATTCGCCGTTTTTCATTGTGCGTCCCCGGGCGCGCGACCCGCTCAGTCGCGCAATTCGAGCAGGATCGGCTGGTGATCGGAGGCGCGTGTCGTGCTGTCGATCTCGCAGCGCACGATCCGCTCGCGCAGCGTTTCGGTCACGAACACGAAGTCGCAGGTCAGCGAGCCTTGCTGCCACTGCTGCGTGTCGTAGACGCCGGCCGTCGGCGGTGGCGTCTCGCCGGGATGGGCGTGCATCCAGGCATCGACGAAAGCCGGTGCGCCGTCGATCGGGGCCAGCAGGCGCCGGTAGGCATCGTCGCGCCAGGCGCTGTTGAAGTCCCCGCAGACGACCGCGTCGCGTGCCCGCGCCGATGCCGTGAAGGCGCTGCCGGTCTTTTCGGCGGAGGCGGGGTGCCGCGCGTGGTCGATCGCCTCGCGATGCTGCTCGCGCAAGGCCTCGACCTGGGCCATGCGCTGCGCCCCGGAATAGAACTCCAGGTGGGTGGTGACGACCCGCAGCGGGCCGTGTGCGGTCTGCAGGTTCGCCTCGAGCGCCACGCGAGGCATCGACGGCACGCTGTCGTCGGCAGGCCAGGGCAGCGTGTGGCGCAGGATCCGCCCCACCGGCAGGCGCGTGGCGATGGCGTTGCCGAACTGGCGCCGCGGCGCGCCGGCGGCTGCTTGGCCAGGATCGGGCGGCAGGTCGACGGCGAGCGCCTCGATCACCGTGTAGCCGGGCAGCAGCGCGGCCAGTTCGGCGAACTGGTCCGCCCCGGGACCGCCGGGCAGGCTGTCGAAGCCGCGCGTGAGTTCCTGCAGGCACAGCACGTCGAAGTCGGCGAGTGCACGCGCTTCGGCCACGGTGCGGCCAAGATCGACGCGACCGCTCGCGTCCCGGCCCCATTGAACGTTCCAGTTGATCAGTTGCATGGCGAATCTCCAATGCGGGGCGGCCATTCGTCTACAATCTCGCCTTCCCACAAACGAATGTCAGGAAAAGCTGGTGTCTGAAGCCGCCCACACTCCCGCGCGCAAGTCCCGGAACGCGCCCGTCGTGCAAGTCAGCGCGCCCATCGAGATCGAATCGCTCGACCACGAGGCGCGCGGCGTCGGCCGCATCGTGAACGAGGACGGCGAGTCCGGCAAGGTGATCTTCGTCGAGGGCGCGCTGCCGGGCGAGCGCGTCACCTATTCGAGCTATCGCCGCAAGGCCAGCTACGAGCAGGCCACCCTGGTCGAAGTGTTGCGCCCGAGCGTGATGCGCAGCGAGCCGAAGTGCCAGTTCTACGGTACCTGCGGGGGCTGCTCGATGCAGCATCTCGACGTGCGTGCGCAGGTCGCGATCAAGCAGCGCGTGCTCGAGGACAATCTGTGGCATCTCGCCAAGCTGCGCTCGGAGGCGATGTTCTCGCCGATCCACGGGCCGTCGTGGGGCTATCGTTATCGCGCGCGGCTGACCGTGCGCAACGTCGCGAAGAAGGGCGGCGTGCTGGTCGGTTTCCATGAGAAGAAGAGCAGCTACGTGGCCGACATGACCAGCTGCGAGGTGCTGCCGCCGCACGTTTCGGCCCTGCTCGTGCCGCTGCGCCGGCTGGTCGAGGGGCTCTCGATCAGCGATCGCATGCCGCAGATCGAACTGGCGGTCGGCTCGAGCGTGACCGCGCTGGTGCTGCGCGTGCTCGAACCGATCAACGCAGCCGACGAGGCGCTGCTGCGCGAGTTCGCCGATGCCCACCAGGTGCAGTTCTGGCTGCAGCCGAAGGGGCCGGATTCGGTGTTCCCGTTCTACCCGCTCGACAAGTCGCTCGATTACACGCTGCCGGAATTCAACATCCGCATGCCGTTCAAGCCGACCGACTTCACCCAGGTCAACCATCAGATCAATCGCGTGCTGGTCGGCCGCGCGCTGCGCCTGCTCGCGCCGCGCCGCGAGGACCGCGTGCTCGACCTGTTCTGCGGGATCGGCAACTTCACCCTGCCGCTGGCGCGCCTGTCGCGCGAGGTGGTGGGGATCGAGGGCAGCGAGGCGCTGACCACGCGCGCCCTGGCCAATGCCAAGGAGAACGGCGTCGACGGCCATACCTCGTTCGCCTGCCGCAACCTGTTCGAGGTGACGGCCGACGACCTGCGTGCCCTCGGCGCATTCGACAAGTTCCTGGTCGATCCGCCGCGCGAAGGCGCGCTGGCCGTCTCGAAGGCGCTGGCCGAGATCGCGCAGAGCGGCGAAGGCCCCTTGCCGAAGCGGATCGTCTACGTCTCCTGCAACCCGGCCACGCTGGCGCGCGACGCCGGCCTGCTGGTGCACGAGGCCGGCTATCGGCTGCGCGGCGCGGGCGTCGTCAACATGTTCCCCAATACCTCGCACGTCGAATCGATCGCGGTATTCGAGCGCGACTGAGCCGATCTCGAACGGGCATGAAAAAACCGGCCCGAAGGCCGGTTTTTCTTGATCCGCATCGCGGTGATTCCGCTCAGTTGCGGTTGCCGCCGAAGATGCCGAGCAGGGCGAGCAGGTTGGTGAAGACGTTGTACAGGTCGAGGTAGATCGCCAGCGTGGCCGTGATGTAGTTCGTCTCGCCGCCGTTCACCACGCGCTGCACGTCGAACAGCATGTAGGCCGAGAAGATCACGATTGCCAGCACCGACACCGTCAGCATCAGCGCCGGCAGGTGCAGGAACATGTTGGCGACCGAAGCCAGGATCAGCACGATCACGCCGACGAACAGCCATTTGCCCAGTCCCGAGAAATCGCGCTTGCTGACCGTGGCGACGGTGGCCATCGCGGCGAAGATCACGCCGGTGCCACCGAAGGCGAGCATGATCAGCGACGGGCCGTTCGAGAAGCCGAGGATGAAGCTGAGCAGGCGTGACAGCATCAGGCCCATGAAGAACGTGAAGCCGAGCAGCACGAACACGCCGGCGCTGCTGTTCTTGGTGCGCTCGATCGCGAACATGAAGCCGAAGGCGATCGCGAAGAAGGCCAGCAGGCTCATCATCGGGCTGGTGGCTGCGAACAGCGAGAAACCGGTCGCGACCCCGACCCAGGCGCCGAGCACGGTCGGGATCATCGAGAGCGCGAGCAGCCAGTAAGTATTCCGCAGCACGCGGTTGCGGGTTTCGGCCGAGGCCAGCGTACCGCCGCGACCGAAGTTGTACGGATAGTCGTTCATGGTTTCTCCTAGCATGGAACGTGACAGCGATCGGGAACCGGATGCATCGCGATGCGCTGCAGCAATCCGGGCGCCGCACTGCATAAGATCGGTTTGCCGGCCCAAGGTTTCAAGGGCCGCCGAGCAAGAAAACACGGGCGACGCGCAAGTGTCAGCATACCCGGTTTTCGACCTTACGATTGTGTAAGGGTTCAATCGCTATGATACACGGGAACGTGTTACAATAGCGGATTCATTTGAAAACGTAACTTCTTAATTTCTTGGAGTTTTTATGGCAATCGAGCGCACCCTGTCGATCATCAAGCCGGATGCAGTGGCAAAGAACGTGATCGGTCAGATCTACAGCCGTTTCGAAGGCGCTGGCCTGAAGGTCGTCGCGGCTCGTATGGCGCACCTGTCGCGCGGTGAGGCAGAGCAGTTCTACGCTGTCCACGCAGCACGTCCGTTCTTCAAGGACCTGGTCGACTTCATGATCTCGGGCCCGGTGATGATCCAGGTTCTGGAAGGCGAGAACGCCATTCTGAAGAACCGCGACCTGATGGGCGCGACGGATCCGAAGAAGGCCGAAGCCGGTACCATCCGTGCCGATTTCGCCGACAGCATCGATGCCAACGCCGTGCACGGCTCGGACGCGCCGGAAACGGCCGCCGTCGAAATCTCGTTCTTCTTCGCCGGCCTGAACGTCTACTCGCGCTAAGCGGGTAACGGAATCCGGCGCACGCGGCAAGGCAGGGCACCATGACGAGCGAAACTTCCGTCAATCTTCTCGACTTCGACGCCGAAGGCCTCGTCGCGTATTGCGGCAGCCTCGGCGAGAAGCCGTTTCGCGCCAAGCAGTTGCAGCGCTGGATTCATCAGTACAACGCCGCCGATTTCGACGGCATGACCGATCTTGCGAAGTCCTTGCGCGAAAAGCTCAAGGGCCGCGCGATGATCGGCATGCCCGAGATCGCCAGCGATCACGTCTCGTCGGACGGCACGCGCAAGTGGCTGATCGACGTGGGCAACGGCAACGCGGTCGAGACCGTGTTCATTCCGGAAGAAACGCGCGGCACGCTGTGCGTGTCCTCGCAGGCCGGGTGTGCCGTGAACTGTCGGTTCTGTTCGACAGGCAAGCAGGGTTTTTCGCGCAATCTCTCGACGGCTGAAATCGTCGGACAATTGCGCATGGCGGAATTCGCGCTGCGCGAATCGCTCGGGCGTGCCCCCGGGCCGAACGGCAAGGCCGATCGCGTCGTCACCAATGTGGTGATGATGGGCATGGGCGAGCCGCTGCTCAATTACAGCGCGGTGGTGCCGGCCATGCGGCTGATGCTCGACGACAACGCCTACGGGCTGTCGCGGCGCCGCGTGACGCTCTCCACCTCGGGCGTGGTGCCGATGATGGACCGCCTCGGCGCCGAACTGCCGGTGGCGCTGGCGGTGTCGCTGCATGCGCCGAACGATGCGCTGCGCGACGAACTGGTGCCGCTCAACAAGAAGTACCCGCTGCGGGAGCTGATGGCCGCATGTCAGCGCTATCTGACCGTCGCGCCGCGGGATTTCATCACATTCGAATACTGCATGCTCGACGGCGTCAACGACACCGACGCGCATGCGCGCGAGTTGCTCGCGGTGACCCGCGACGTGCCGTGCAAATTCAATCTGATCCCGTTCAATCCGTTCCCGGAATCGGGGCTGCTTCGCTCGAAGAACGAGCGGATCAAGCAGTTCTCGCAGATCCTGATCGATGCCGGCGTCGTCACGACCGTGCGCAAGACGCGCGGCGATGACATCGACGCCGCCTGCGGTCAGCTTGCCGGCGCCGTGAAGGACCGCACGCGCCTGGCGGAACGGACGGGAGCGGGCAAGATCATCGAAGTCCGGGCTGTCTGACGGGGAAGTCCGGGCGACGCGAAAGCGATCCGGGGTGGGCTTGGCCCGCCTCTGTTTAACGGTTGCGCTTCGGCGCCGGGCGATGCGCCGGCGCGGTCGCGCAAGTGAAGAAGAATCGACGCGAGGATTAGGATGAGCGAGCCGCAACCGCCAAGAGGCACAGAGACGAACGCCGAGCACAAGCCGGCGTCGGCGGGGTTGGAGTCGTTGGCGGCGGTCGGGGCGCGCCTCGCGCAGCTGCGCGAGGCAAAGGGTTGGTCGGTGGCGGACGTATCCTCTCGCCTGAAGGTGGCGGCGCCGAAGCTGCGCGCGCTGGAGGCCGGCGATATCAGCCAGATGCCGGGCGCGACCTTCGCGGCTGGCGTGGTGCGCAGCTACGCGAAGATGCTTGGCGTCGATCCGGAGCCGTTCGCGCAGGCGCTGCGTCGTGAGAAGGGCGTGCCGGAGGTCGATCTGTCGATGCCGGCCTCGGCCGGTACCGGCCTGCCGCGCGGCCGCGTCTCGATTCCGCTCGGTGCGCCCACGCGCGGTCGCACCTGGCTGTGGGGCGTGCTGGCGGTGATCGTGGTGTTGATCGCGGCGGCGATGTGGCATTCGAGCGGCGATTCCGCGAACTGGCTCGCGCGCTTCAAGTCCAATACCGGCGCGGCATCGCCGGCCGCCTCGGAAGCCGGGCAGGCTTCCTCGGTGGCGGCCCAGGCGGCAGCCACCTCCGATACCACCGCGATCGCGGTGGGTGGTTCTACGGTGACGGGCGGTGTCGCCTCGGATGCCGGTGCGAGTGCCGGCGGCAATGCGTCGGCCACGAACGACGCTGGCGCTTCGGCCGCGGCGCCGGCCCAGTCCGGGTCGTCGGCGGTGGCGCCGGCCGCGGCATCGTCGGCCGATGGCGCGAGCGTTGTCGCGGCCGCCGGCCAGTCGGTGCTCGGCATCACGGTCAAGCAGGATTGCTGGGTCAGCGTGCGTGACAAGAGCGGCAAGGAACTCGCGTCGGCCCTCGTGAAGGCCGGCGAGACGCGCCAAGTGGCGGGCGATACGCCGCTGCGCGTGACGATCGGCAACCGGGCCGGCCTCGAGTCGGTCACGTTCGACGGAAAAATCGTCGATCCGGCAAAATATTCGGCGGGTAAGGGCAACGTCGCGCGCTTCGCGCTGCCCTGACAGCTAGCGTCGTGGCTGACCGGGCACGACGCTTTTTCAATTCGCGCGCCGTCCGCGGGCGGCGCTTCCGGCGTAAATGGATCCAACGATGCAATCCGAAGCTCAATCCCCACGCAGCAGCCAGATTTGTTCCACCGAACCGGTGTTCGGCGGCTCCTTGCCGCGCCGCCGCTCGCACGCGGTGGATGTCCGTTGGGGCGGGAACCTGGTGACGATCGGCGGCGACGCGCCCGTGCGCGTGCAGTCGATGACCAATACCGATACCGCCGACGCGATCGGCACCGCGATCCAGATCAAGGAACTGGCCAACGCGGGGTCGGAGCTGGTCCGGATCACTGTGAACACGCCCGAGGCCGCGGCCGCCGTGCCGGCGGTCCGTGAGCAACTCGACCGGATGGGCGTCGCGGTGCCGCTGGTGGGCGACTTCCATTACAACGGCCACCTGCTGCTGCGCGACTACCCGGCCTGCGCCGAATCGCTCTCGAAGTACCGCATCAACCCGGGCAACGTCGGCCAGGGCGCCAAGCGCGACACGCAGTTCGCGCAGATGATCGAGGCTGCCGCCAAGTACGACAAGCCGGTGCGCATCGGCGTGAACTGGGGCAGCCTGGACCAGGACCTGCTCGCGCGCATGATGGACGAGAACGCTGCGCGCAGCGCCCCCTGGGACGCGCAGAGCGTGATGTACGAGGCACTGATCCAATCGGCGATCGGCTCGGCCGAGCGCGCCGTCGAACTGGGCCTCGGTCGCGACAAGATCATCCTGTCCTGCAAGGTCAGCGGCGTGCAGGACCTGATCGCCGTCTACCGCGAACTGGCCAAGCGCTGCGGCTTCGCGCTGCACCTGGGCCTGACCGAGGCCGGCATGGGCTCGAAGGGCATTGTCGCCTCGACGGCGGCGCTCGGCGTGCTGCTGCAGGAAGGCATCGGCGACACGATCCGCATCTCGCTGACGCCGGAGCCGGGCGCGCCGCGTACCGGCGAGGTGGTGGTCGGCCAGGAAATCCTGCAGACCATGGGCCTGCGTTCGTTCGCGCCGATGGTGATCGCCTGCCCGGGCTGCGGCCGTACCACCAGCACGCTGTTCCAGGAACTGGCGATGCAGATCCAGACCTACCTGCGCGAGCAGATGCCGTCCTGGCGCAAGACCTACCCGGGCGTCGAGAAGATGAACGTCGCGGTGATGGGCTGCATCGTCAACGGGCCGGGCGAGTCGAAGCACGCCAACATCGGCATCAGCCTGCCGGGCTCGGGCGAGAATCCGGCCGCGCCCGTGTTCATCGACGGCGAGAAGGTCAAGACGCTGCGCGGCGAGCGCATCGCCGAGGAATTCCAGCAAATCGTGAGCGACTACGTCGCGCGCAACTACGGCCAGGCAACGGCCGAGCAATAAATCGTCAACCGAAATCAGATGACCGAAACCAAGCGAAAGCTCGAAAAACTGACGGGCGTGAAGGGCATGAACGACATCCTCCCGCAGGATGCCGGACTGTGGGAATTCTTCGAGTCGACCGTGAAGTCGCTGCTGCGCGCCTACGGCTACCAGAACATCCGCACCCCGATCGTCGAGCATACGCAACTGTTCACGCGCGGCATCGGCGAAGTGACCGACATCGTCGAGAAGGAGATGTACAGCTTCACCGACGCGCTGAACGGCGAGAACCTGACCCTGCGTCCGGAGAACACCGCCGCCGTGGTGCGTGCCGCGATCGAGCACAACCTGCTGTATGACGGCCCGAAGCGCCTCTGGTACGTCGGCCCGATGTTCCGCCACGAGCGTCCGCAGCGAGGCCGCTATCGCCAGTTCCACCAGGTCGGCGTGGAAGCGATCGGTTTTGCCGGCCCGGATGCGGACGCGGAAATCATCATGATGTGCCAGCGCCTGTGGGATGACCTGGGCCTGACCGGCATCAAGCTCGAGATCAACTCGCTCGGCCTGGCCGAGGAGCGCGCCGCGCACCGCGTCGAGCTGATCAAGTACCTCGAGCAGCACGTCGAGGTGCTCGACGAGGATGCCAAGCGCCGTCTCTACACGAACCCGCTGCGCGTGCTCGACACCAAGAATCCGGCCCTGCAGGCGATCGCGCAGAACGCGCCGAAGCTGATCGACTTCCTCGGCGAGAGCTCGCGCGCGCACTTCGACGGGCTGCAGCGCCTGCTGAAGGCCAACAACGTGCCGTTCACGATCAATCCGCGCCTGGTGCGCGGCCTCGATTACTACAACCTGACCGTGTTCGAATGGGTGACCGACAAGCTCGGCGCGCAGGGCACGGTGGCCGCTGGCGGCCGCTACGACCCGCTGATCGAGCAACTCGGCGGCAAGCCGACGGCGGCCTGCGGCTGGGCGATGGGCGTCGAGCGGATCCTCGAACTGCTCAAGGAAGAGCAGCTCGTGCCGGAGCAGGACGGCGTCGACGTCTATCTCGTCCACCAGGGCGAGGCGGCGCGCGAACAGGCCTTCATCATCGGCGAGCGCCTGCGCGACACCGGCCTCGACGTGATCTTCCACTGCAGCGCCGACGGCGCGAGCGCCAGCTTCAAGTCGCAGATGAAGCGCGCCGACGCGAGCGGCGCCGCCTACGCGGTGATCCTCGGCGAGGACGAGGTCGCCAACGGCACGGCCGGCGTGAAGGCCTTGCGCGGCGCGGAAGGCGAAAAGAGCGCGCAGCAGACGGTAACGGTCGAGAACTTGACCGAATTTCTAATCAATGCGATGGTTGCATCCGCCGAAGACGGCGACGACTGATCGCGGCGCATCCGCTCGACAACAAGCTGGACAGAAGGAATCGCTAGGCGATGAGTTATCACGACGAACAAGAATCGATTGAAAGCGTAAAAGCGTGGTGGGCCCGCTGGGGCAACCTGACGACCTGGATCCTGACTGCCGTGCTCGTCGTCGTCGCGGCCTGGAACGGCTGGAATTTCTGGCAGCGCCATCAGGCCTCCGAAGCTTCCGGGCTGTACGAGGCGGTGCAGCAGGCCGTCACCTCCGGCGACAAGGCGAAGATCGCGCGCGCGGCCGCCGACATGGAAGACAAGTACGGCGGCACCGCCTATGCGCAGATGACGGCGCTGGCGGCGGCCAAGGGCCTGTACATGGCGGGCGATTCGGCCGGCGCCAAGACCCAGTTGCAATGGGCGATCGATCACGCGAAGGACGACGAGTACAAGCAGATCGCGAAGCTGCGCCTGGCTTCGCTGCTGCTCGACGAGAAGGCCTATGACGCCGGCCTGGCGCTGCTCAACGGCACGTCCGACGAAGGCTTCAAGGGTCTCGTCGCGGACCGGCGCGGCGACCTGCTGGCGGCGCAGGGCAAGCGCGACGACGCGCGCTCGGCCTACCAGCTCGCGCTCGACTCGCTGCCGAAGGAAGACCAGCGCGCGCGCCAGCTCGTGCAGTTCAAGCTCGACGCGCTCGGTAGCTGAGCGTCCACGCTCGTTCCACAACCCTAGATAGCTTCGCTCACCGATGAATTTGCTGAAACGTAACGCTCTTCCGATCGCCTGTGCCGCTGCCATTCTCGCGCTGTCGGCTTGCTCGGCCACCAAGGACGCGCGCCGCGTGCCGACGCCGCTCACCGAGATCAAGCCCGTGCTCAATGTCCAGCAGGCGTGGAAGACGAGCGTCGGCAAGGGCGGGCGCTATTCGTTCTCGCCGATCGCGGTCGGCGACGCGGTGTACGCCGCGGCCACCAACGGCACGGTCGAGAAGATCGATGCCAAGACCGGCCAGACCGTGTGGCGCACCAAGCTGCGCTCGGACCTGTCGGCCGGCGTCGGCAGCGACGGCACGCTGACCGCGGTCGGCGCGCTCAAGGGCGGCGTGTTCGTGCTCGGCGCGGACGGCAAGCAGCTCTGGCAGACCAACGTGCAGGGCGAGATCTTCTCGCCGCCGCTGGTCGGCAACGGCCTGGTGATCGTGCGCACCATCGACGGCCAGGTGATCGCCTTCGCCGCGCAGACCGGCGAGCAGAAGTGGGTCTACCGCAGCCGCGCGGTGCCGCTGAACCTGCGCGTGTCGGCCGGCATGACCTTCGCGGGCGACCAGGCCGTGCTGGCCGGTTTCCCCGGCGGCGGGCTGGTGGCCATCAACCTGCAGTCGGGCGACGCCTTCTGGCAGACGCCCGTGTCGTTCCCGAAGGGCGTGACCGAGGTCGAGCGGATCAACGACGTCAGCGGCCCGCCCACCCTGGTCGGCGCGCTGTCCTGCGCGGTCACGTTCCAGGGGCAGATCGGCTGCTTCGACGCGAACTCGGGCCGTCCGCTCTGGGAGAAGGCTTTCTCGAGCCGCAGCGGCGTGGCGCAGGACGATACCGTGCTGGCTGGCGGCGACGACTGGTCGGTGGTCACGGCCTACGACGTGTCGACCGGCAACCAGCTCTGGCGCAACGACAAGCTTAAGAGTCGCGATGTCGGCGTGCCTTACCTGCTCGGCCATGCGCTGGTGCTCGGCGACTACAAGGGTTTCGTCCACTTCCTGTCGCGTGACGACGGTTCCTTCGTCGCGCGCATGAAGACGGACGGCAGCCCGATCACGGCGGCGCCGGTGCTGGCCGGCGACACGCTGGTGGTGCAGACGCAGGACGGCGAGCTGTACGGCTTCCGTCCGCGCTGAGCGATCGGTTTGGAATTGCGCGGCCCGGCGCCCGATGGCGCGGGCCGCGCGTGTTTTTTTGGCGTGGCGATTGCTGCCGATGCCCCCGAGCGGATGGGGCCGGCGCGCTGCCCGGGCGGCATGCCGCCGTGTTCACGCGTCGCGCGAGTCGCACGCGAGCGCCCGTCGCGGCGCGGAATTCGTGCTAATTTTCATTCAACGCAGCCGCCCGTCGCAGCGCATCTCGCGCGCGGCAGGTCTCCCGCTCCTGCGTAATACCGTAGACGACATCAAATGAAACCGGTCATTGCCCTCGTCGGGCGCCCCAATGTGGGGAAATCCACGCTGTTCAACCGGCTCACACGCTCGCGCGACGCCCTCGTCGCCGACCTGCCGGGCCTCACGCGCGACCGCCATTACGGCGAGGGCCGGGCTGGCGCGCGCCCTTACCTGGTGGTCGACACGGGCGGCTTCGAGCCGGTCGCGAAGGACGGGATCCTGCACGAAATGGCGCGCCAGACGCGCCAGGCGGTCGAGGAAGCCGACGTGGTGGTGTTCATCGTCGACGGCCGCAACGGGCTCGCGCCGCAGGACAAGTCGATCGCCGACTACCTGCGCAAGACTGGTCGACCGATCTTCCTGGTGGTCAACAAGGCCGAGGGCATGAAGTACACGGCGGTCGCCTCCGACTTCTACGAGCTCGGCATGGGCGACCCGCGCGCGATCTCGGCCGCGCACGGCGACGGCGTGACCGACATGATCAACGAGGCGCTGGAAGTCGCCTACGCCGGCCAGCCTGAGGAAGCCGACGATACCCAGGCCTCGCGCGGCGTGAAGATTGCCATCGTGGGCCGCCCGAACGTCGGCAAGTCGACGCTGGTCAACACGCTGATCGGCGAGGACCGCGTGATCGCCTTCGACATGCCGGGTACCACGCGCGATTCGATCTACGTCGACTTCGAGCGCAACGGCAAGCCCTACACGCTGATCGACACGGCCGGCTTGCGCCGTCGCGGCAAGGTGTTCGAGGCGATCGAGAAATTCTCGGTGGTGAAGACGCTGCAGTCGATCTCCGACGCCAACGTCGTCATTCTTCTGCTGGATGCGCAGCAGGACATCTCCGACCAGGACGCGCACATCGCCGGCTTCGTGGTGGAGCAGGGCCGCGCGCTGGTGGTGGGCGTGAACAAGTGGGACGGGCTCGATGCCCACACGCGCGATCGCACCAAGGCGGACCTGACCCGCAAGCTGAAATTCCTCGAATTCGCCAAGTTCCACTTCATCTCGGCGGCCGAGAAGACCGGCATCGGCCCGCTGCTGCGCTCGGTCGACGACGCCTATGCCGCCGCCATGAAGAAGCTGCCGACGCCGAAGCTCACGCGCGCGCTGATCGAGGCGGTCGAATTCCAGCAGCCGCGCCGTCGCGGTCCGGTCCGGCCGAAGCTGCGCTATGCGCACCAGGGCGGCCAGAATCCGCCCGTGATCGTGGTCCACGGCAATGCGCTCGACGCCGTCACCGAAACCTACAAGCGCTATCTCGAGAATCGTTTCCGGGAAACTTTCGCGCTGACCGGCACTCCATTGCGAATAGAGTTCCGCTCCTCGGTGAACCCCTACGCGGACAAGGGGCGCGGCGACTAGACCGAACGGCCGGCCCCGGAGCAGGGGAAGCAAAATCGGCTATAGTGTAGCGATTGACGGTGGATCTCTTTTTCTTCACCGCCAATCTAGAAGATCAACCTGCAAAAAAGATGGAGTACGCCATGAGCAACAAAGGGCAATTGTTACAAGACCCGTTTTTGAACGCACTGCGTAAGGAGCATGTGCCGGTGTCGATCTACCTCGTCAACGGCATCAAGCTGCAAGGGAACATCGAATCGTTCGACCAGTACGTCGTGTTGCTCCGTAACACGGTTACCCAGATGGTTTACAAGCACGCTATCTCGACGGTCGTGCCGGCGCGCCCGGTGAATTTCCACCCGGATGCGGAAGCTTCGTCCTAACCCGATTGCCGCGGCTGGCGTCCGTCGCCGCCGGCGATCCACGCCAGCCGCCTTATCTTGACACCCGATAATTTGATCAACGCAGCGTTAGTCGGCATCGATTTCGGCAAGACCGATTTCGAGGCCAGCCTCGAAGAACTCAGCCTGCTCGCCTCCAGCGCGGGCGCCCGCCCCGCAGTCACGCTCACCGGTCGACGCTCCAGCCCCGACGCCGCCATGTTCATCGGCAGCGGCAAGGCCGAGGAATTGCGCCTGGCCTGCGACGCCAACGACGTCGACATCGTCATCTTCAACCACCCGCTCGCCCCCGCCCAGCAGCGCAATCTCGAGCGCACGCTGAACCGCCGCGTGGTGGACCGCACCAGCCTGATCCTCGACATCTTCGCGCAGCGCGCGCGCAGCCACGAAGGCAAGCTGCAGGTCGAGCTGGCGCAACTGCAGTACCTGTCGACGCGGCTGATCCGCGCCTGGACCCACCTGGAGCGGCAGAAAGGCGGTATCGGCCTGCGCGGCCCCGGCGAAACGCAGCTCGAAACCGACCGCCGGCTGATCGGCGAGCGCATCAAGATGCTGAAGTCGCGGCTCGACAAGCTGCGCCGCCAGCACAACACGCAGCGCCGCCAACGCGAGCGCAACCGCACCATGTCGGTGTCGCTGGTGGGCTACACGAACGCGGGCAAATCGACGCTGTTCAATGCGCTGACCAAGGCGCAGGCCTATGCGGCCGACCAGCTGTTCGCCACGCTCGACACCACCTCGCGACGTGTCTATCTCGGCGACGAGGTCGGCCAGATCGTGGTGTCCGACACGGTCGGCTTCATCCGCGAGCTGCCTCACCAACTGGTGGCCGCGTTCCGCGCCACGCTCGAGGAAACCATTCACGCCGACTTGCTGCTGCACGTGGTCGACGCCTCCAGCGCGGTTCGGCTCGAGCAGATCGAGCAGGTCAACGACGTGCTGCACGAGATCGGCGCGGACGCGATCCGGCAGGTGCTGGTATTCAACAAGATCGACGCGATGCCCGAGCTGGCGGCCCGCGGCGACGCGGTCGAGCGCGATGAGTATGGTAATATTTCGCGCGTCTTTTTGAGCGCACGCACGGGCCAGGGGCTCGATACGCTGCGTGCCGCCATTGCCGAAATCGCGAGCAGCGATGCGCTTGCCGGCACGGGGTTGCTGCCCGAGCGCGACGTTCGGTTCGATGGCAACGCGCTGACCGAACCGCACGACGACCACACGGTTTCCGAACACGGGCACTGACCGGCAGCCTGCCGGCACAGTCGAGGCCCAATCTGGTGAACAAACTCAGGTGAACGATTACAACGAGCGGAGTTCCTGGCTGCGCAAGCGCCCGATGCTGTCGATCAACGATCCCCGCTGGGGTCGCGGCGAGGGCAATGGCGACAAGTCCCGCAAGAACGACCCGAAGCGTCCGCCGCCCGACGGCGAAGGCCCCCCCGATCTCGACGAAATGTGGCGCAATTTCAACCGGCGCCTGGCTGGCCTGTTCGGCGGCAAGGGCGGCGGCGGCAATCGCGGCTTTCGCCCCGACAACGGCCGCGCGGCGAGGGTTGGCGTCGGCATCGTGATCGGCGTGCTGGTCGCCGTTTATGCCGGCAGCGGCGTGTTCGTGGTGCCCGACGGCCAGACCGGCGTGGTGCTGCAGTTCGGCGAATCTCGCGGCACGGTCGGCCAGGGCGTTCACTGGCGCCTGCCGTATCCGTTCGAGTCGCACGAGATCGTCGATACCGCCCAGATCCACGCCACCGAGATCGGTCGCAACAACGTGGTGCGCGTGGCGAATGTGAAGGACGCCTCGATGCTCACGCGCGATGGCGACATCGTCGACGTGCGCTTCATCGTCCAGTACCGGATCCGCTCCGCCACCGACTACCTGTTCCGAACCGTCGATCCCGAGCTTGCCGTGCGCCAGTCGGCGCAGGCGGCGATTCGTCGCATCGTGGGCGCCGCGGCGGCCAGCGAAGTGACGGGCGCCGATCGCGACAAGCTGCGCGATCAATTGAGCGCGGCGATCCAGGGCGATCTCGACCGCGAGCAGACGGGCCTGATGGTGACGGGCGTGGTGATTCAGGCCGCGCAACTGCCCGAGCAGGTGCAGGCGGCGGTCGACGAGATCGGCAAGGCGCGCCAGGAGCGCGAGGCGGCCAGGAATGCGGCGCAGGCCTATGCCGACGATCTGCTGCCGCGCGCGCGCGGCGATGCCGCCAAGCTGGTCGATGATGCGAAGGCCTATGCCGATCGCGTCGTGACGCAGGCACAGGGCGACGCGGATCGCTACAAGCAGGTCTACGCGCAATACGAGAAGGCGCCGGCGGTGGTGCGCGAGCGCATGTACCTCGACACCATGCAGGACATCTACTCGAAGGCCACCAAGGTCTATATCGGCAGCAAGAGCGGCAACAGCCTGGTCTACCTGCCGATCGACAAGATCGTCGAGCAGCAGCGCCAGCGCGCGGCCGAAGCCGCCAGCGGCGCCGCGCCGGTCGCCGCCGGCCAGCCGGCCAGCGCACCCGATGTGGGCAACACCGCGCCGGCATCCTCCGGTGCCACCGCGGCATCGGTGAGCGCCGCGCCGGCCGCGAGCGCCGCCAATGCCGCCAGCGCGGCGCCCGGCAACGATCCGCTGCGATCGCGCGAGGCGTTCCGCAGCCGGTCGCGCGAAGACGATCTGCAGTAAAGGGGAGCGCCACACATGAATCGAATCGTTGCGCTCGTCATTGCGCTTGTGGTGGTCGCGTTCGTCGCGTCGTCCACCGTGTTCATCGTCGATCCGCGTCATGCGGCGGTGCTGTCGGCCCGCGGCGACGGCGAACCGACCGTGCTGGGCCCTGGCCTGCACGCGAAGCTGCCGGCGCCGCTGCAGACGGCCGTGCTGGTCGACACGCGCCTGCAGACGCTCGAATGGGCCGATCCGCAAAGCTGCACCACGGCCGACAAGCAGGACGTGCTGGTCAGCCCGGCGGTGCGCTACCGGATCGCCGATCCGCTCAAGTACTACGCGAAGACCGAAGGCGGCCTGCGCGATGCGGTGGATCCGCTGCTGGCGTCGCTTAAGGGCGCGCTGACGCAGGCGTTCTCGACGCGCTCGCTGGTCGATGCGATCGGCGCGCAACAGGCCATCGCCGACGAAGCCAAGCGTTCGCTGCAAACCGCGGCGGCCGACTACGGCGTCGAGATCGCCGACGTGTCGCTGCTGCGCGTGGACCTGCCCGCCGCCGCGGCCGAAGCTGCCTATCGCCGCATGTCGGTGGCCGAGCGCGAGCGTGCCGATACCGAGCGCGCCGAAGGCGCGGCCGACGCGGAGCGCATCAAGGCCGAGGCGGGCCGCCAGCAACAGCAGATCCTCGCGGACGGCTACCAGTCGGCCCAGCAGATCAAGGGCGAGGGCGACGCGAAGGCCGCCTCGATCGCTGGCGAAGCCTTCGGCCGCGATCCGCAGTTCTACCAGTTCTATGCAAGCCTGCAGGCGTACCGGAACACCTTCCATGCGAACGATGTGATCGTCGTCGACCCGGACAGCGAGTTCTTCCGCTTCATGCGCAGCCCGACGGGCGGCGGTGCTTCCGCGGCGCCGGCTCCCGCTCCCCGCAAACACTGACGCTGAGAAGGGGCGCCGCCTCGCGCGGCGCATCGATACCGCATGGATCTGGCCGGTTCGCTGTTGCTCGCTCTCGCGCTGATGCTGATCATCGAAGGCGCGTTCCCGTTCGTGTTTCCGGTCGCCTGGCGCGACACCTTTCGTAGAATAGCGGAGCGGCCGCCGCATCATATCCGGATCGGCGGCCTGATCGTGATGGTGATCGGCCTCGTGCTGCTCGTCTTCGCGACCTGACGTAGGGCCGTCGATCCGGCCCGTTTTCTCCTGTTTTGACCGATTCCGGCCCATCGGGCCGGATCGCGTCGCGCCGCGCGCGCCGCCGCCTCGCGTGCTGCGCCAAAGGCCCGGTATTTGCACCATCCGATTCCAAATCCGGCGCGCCAGCGCGCGCCGCAGTTTCTGTCGTAGGACCGTGACGATGTCGACCTGGTTACTTCCCGAGAATATTGCCGACGTGCTGCCGTCGGAAGCACGCAAGATCGAGGAGCTGCGTCGCAGGCTGCTCGACCGCTTCCGTTCGTATGGCTACGAAATGGTGATGCCGCCCCTGCTCGAGTATCTCGAGTCGCTGCTGACCGGCGGCGGCAACGATCTGCACCTGCGTACCTTCAAGCTCGTCGACGAGCTGTCGGGCCGAACCCTGGGCCTGCGTGCCGACATGACGCCGCAGGTCGCGCGGATCGACGCGCACCTGCTGAACCGCCAGGGCGTGACGCGCCTCTGCTACGCGGGCAACGTGCTGCATACGCGGCCGCGCGGCCTGCACGCGACGCGCGAGCAGATCCAGATCGGCGCCGAGCTGTACGGCCACGCCGGCCTCGAGGCCGATCTCGAGGTGCAGCAGTTGATGCTCGACGCGCTGCGCCTGACCGGCATCGGCACGATCCGCCTCGACCTCTGCCACGCCGGCGTGCTCAATGCGCTGTTCTCGCGCGACGCGGTGGCCGCCGCACGTGGCGAGACGCTGTACGGCGCGCTGGCCGGCAAGGACGTGCCGCTGCTGAACGAACTGACCGAGGATCTGGGGCCGGATACGCGCGCCGCCTTGCGCGCGCTGCCGCATCTGTACGGCGATGCCTCGGTGATCGACGAGGCACGTCGTCAGTTGCCGGCGCTGCCTGAAATCGCGCGCGCTCTCGACGATCTCGCGCAGCTCGCGGCCCAGGTGCAGGGCGCCGAGGTCGCGATCGACCTGGCCGACCTGCGCGGCTACGCCTATCACAGCGGCGCGATGTTCTCGGCCTACGTCGACGGCGTGCCGAACGCGGTGGCGCGTGGCGGCCGTTACGACCACGTCGGGCAGGCCTATGGCCGCGCCCGCCCGGCCACCGGCTTCTCGCTGGACCTGCGCGAAATCGCGCGAATCTCGCCGATCGAGGCACGCGGCACGGCGATCCTCGCGCCCTGGCGCCAGGACGAGGCGCTGCGCGTGGCGGTGGCCGCGCTGCGGGATGCGGGCGAGGTCGTGATCCAGGCGCTGCCGGGGCACGATCACGTGCTCGACGAGTTCGCCTGCGACCGCGTGCTGGTCGAGCAGGGCGGCGCGTGGCTCGTCCAGACCCGCTGAAACAAGCGCGGCGCGGATGTTTCGGGTGCCATATCGTTGACGCGAAACGGAAAAATTCGGAACCCGCGCCGAACCTAGGTAGAATACGTTTTTAACCAGCTAACGAATCAACATGTCTGCCAGCGCAGTGAATGTGACTCCCGGGCGCAACGTCGTCGTCGTGGGAACCCAGTGGGGAGATGAAGGCAAGGGCAAGATCGTCGACTGGCTGACGGACCACGCTCACGGCGTCGTGCGTTTCCAGGGCGGTCACAACGCCGGCCACACCCTCATCATCGGCGGCAAGAAAACCATCTTGCGCCTCATTCCTTCCGGCATCATGCGCGCGGGCACGGCCTGCTACATCGGCAACGGCGTGGTGCTGTCGCCCGAGGCGCTGTTCAAGGAAATCGGCGAGCTGGAAGAAGCGGGCATCGACGTGCGTTCGCGCCTGTTCATCTCCGAAGCCGCCACGCTGATCCTCCCTTACCACGTCGCGATCGACCAGGCGCGCGAAGCGCGCCGCGGCGCCGGCAAGATCGGCACCACCGGCCGCGGCATCGGCCCCGCGTACGAAGACAAGGTCGGCCGCCGCGCGCTGCGCGTGCAGGACCTGTTCGACGCGAAGACCTTCGCCGATCGCCTGCGCGAGAACCTCGACTTCCACAACTTCGTGCTGACCCAGTATCTCGGCGGCGCGGCCGTCGATTTCCAGGCCACGCTCGACACGATGCTCGGTTATGCCGATCGTCTCAAGCCGATGGTCACCGATGTCTCGCGCCGCCTCTACGACGCGAACCATCAAGGCCAGAACCTGCTGTTCGAAGGCGCGCAAGGCACGCTGCTCGATATCGACCACGGCACCTATCCGTTCGTCACCTCGAGCAACTGCGTGGCCGGTGCGGCCGCGGCAGGCGCCGGCGTCGGCCCGCAGAAGCTCAACTACATCCTCGGCATCACCAAGGCCTATTGCACGCGCGTCGGCTCGGGCCCGTTCCCGAGCGAGCTCTACGACGCGGACAATCCCGCGCGCCAGAGCCAGGTCGGCCTGACGCTGGCCAACGTCGGCAAGGAATTCGGTTCGGTCACGGGCCGTCCGCGCCGCACCGGCTGGCTCGACGCGGCCGCGCTGCGCCGCTCGATCCAGATCAACGGCGTGTCGGGCCTCTGCATGACCAAGCTCGACGTTCTCGACGGTCTTGAGGAAGTGCAACTCTGCGTCGGCTACAAGATCGACGGCAAGGACGTCGACCTGCTGCCGCGCGGCGCGGCCGACGTGGCGCGCTGCGAGCCGGTCTACGAAACCTTCCCGGGCTGGAAGGAAAGCACGGTCGGCATCGATCGCTGGGATGCGCTGCCGGCGACGGCCCGCGCCTACCTGACGCGCGTCCAGGAAGTGGCTGGCGTGCCGATCGACATGGTGTCGACGGGCCCCGATCGCGACGAGACGATCCTGCTGCGTCATCCGTTCAAGGTCTGAGGTTCGCCCGCACGATGACGCAAGCCACGAATCATCACGGCGCTCCGATCGCCATGTCCGATCCTCGCAACGACGACAAGAACCTCTGGGTGGGCTGGGACGAATATCACCGGCTCGTCGAGCTGCTCGCGCTCGCGGTGCACGAATCGGGCTGGAAGTTCGACCAGATCCTCTGCCTCGCGCGCGGCGGCCTGCGCGTGGGCGACCAGCTCTCGCGCATCTACGACCTGCCGCTCGCGATTCTCGCGACCAGTTCGTATCGCGAGGCGGCCGGCACCCAGCAGGGCGATCTCGATATCGCGCAGTACATCACCATGACGCGCGGCAACCTGTCGGGCAACGTGCTGCTGGTCGACGACCTGGTCGATTCGGGCGTCACGCTCGCGCGCGTCCAGCAGCATCTGAAGGAGCGTTATCCGTCGGTCACGGCGGTGCGCTCGGCCGTGCTCTGGTACAAGGCCTGTTCGAAGGTCAAGCCCGACTACTTCGTCCAGCACCTGGCGACGAATCCCTGGATCCATCAGCCCTTCGAGGAGTGGGACACGCTGCGTCCCCACAACCTGGTGGCCTGGACCAAGCGCGGCTATACGCAGCGCAACGACGAGGCGGCGCAGTAAGCGACTCGCTCGACACGCCGCGCGAAGCGATCGCGCGGCGCACCGCATCGGCGCCCATGGGCGCCGATTTCATTTTGCGCGCCGGCGCCCAGTCTGCCGGCGCGCTTTCCGTCTAAACGGGGACGCATGCTACACTGGCCGCGCCGCGTCGCATCACGGCAACACCGCGAGGTGGCATTGCGACCCGGTCAGTCTAGAATAGCGCTCGTTTTTCCGACCCCAGAACGGAACGTTACGCTTCCATGACCGACACGAACCATTCGAACACACGCTCTTCCTCCTTGCAGGCTCTCGCCGTCGCGGCGATCGGCGTGGTGTTCGGCGATATCGGCACCAGCCCGCTCTATTCGCTGAAGGAGGCGTTCAGCCCGGCCCACGGGATCCCGCTGACGCAGGCCTCGATCCTCGGGGTGATCTCGCTGCTGTTCTGGGCCATCATGCTGGTGGTCGGCGTCAAGTACGTGCTGTTCGTGATGCGCGCCGACAACAACGGCGAGGGCGGCGTGCTGGCGCTGATGGCGCTGGCGCTGCGCTCGATCGAACCGCGCAGGAATGCCACCAGGATCCTCATGGCGCTCGGCATCTTCGGTGCCTGCATGTTCTACGGCGACGCGGTGATCACGCCGGCCATCTCGGTGATGTCGGCCGTCGAGGGCCTCGAGATCGCGACGCCGCAGTTGAGCCACATGGTGCTGCCGATCACGGTGGTGATCCTGATCGCGCTGTTCTGGATCCAGCGCCATGGCACCGCGATGGTCGGCAAGCTGTTCGGCCCGATCATGGTGATCTGGTTCCTGACGCTGGCCGCGCTCGGCATCTACCACATCGCGCGCGTGCCGATGGTGATCGCGGCGATCAATCCCTACTACGCCTTCTCCTTCATGTCGGCCCATGTGCTGCAGGCCTACGTGGTGCTCGGCTCGGTGGTGCTGGTGCTGACCGGCGCCGAGGCGCTCTACGCCGACATGGGCCACTTCGGCATGCGCCCGATCCGGCTCGCCGCCTACGTGCTGGTGATGCCCTCGCTGGTGCTGAACTACTTCGGCCAGGGCGCGCTGCTGATGCAGAATCCGAAGGCGATCGAGAACCCGTTCTTCCTGCTCGCGCCCGACTGGGCGCTGCTGCCGCTGGTGGTGCTGTCCACGGTGGCCACCGTGATCGCCTCGCAGGCGGTGATCTCGGGCGCCTATTCGCTGACCAGCCAGGCCATCCAGCTCGGCTACGTGCCGCGCATGAAGGTGCTGCACACCTCGGACCTGGCGATCGGGCAGATCTACGTGCCGGTGGTGAACTGGCTGCTGTTGTTCGTGATCCTCTGCATCGTGATCGGCTTCAAGTCCTCCGACAACCTGGCCGCCGCCTACGGCATCGCGGTGACCGCCACCATGGTGATCACCACCGTGCTGGCCGGTGTCGTGATGATCAATGTCTGGAAGTGGAACCGCCTGCTGGTGGCCGGCATCATCGGCGTGTTCATGATCATCGACCTCGGCTTCTTCGGCGCCAACCTGCTGAAGGTCGCGCAGGGCGGCTGGCTGCCGCTCGGCATCGGCGCGCTGCTGTTCTTCCTGCTGACCACCTGGTTCAAGGGCCGCCATATCGTCAAGGAGCGCACCGCCGCCGACGGCATTCCGCTCACGCCGTTCCTGCAGGGGCTGCTGGCGCATCCGCCGCATCGCGTCTCGGGTACCGCGATCTACCTGACCGGCAGCGACACGCTGGTGCCGGTGAGCCTGCTGCACAATCTCAAGCACAACAAGGTGCTGCACGAGCGCACGCTGTTCCTGACCTTCATCACGCGCGACATTCCCTATGTGCGAGACGAGGAGCGCGTGACGGTGCACGAGGCGGGCGGCGGGCTGTATATCGTCAAGGCCGAATACGGTTTCAACGAGACGCCCGACGTGAAGGCCGTGCTCGAGGACATCGGCCGCAAGCACGACATGTCCTTCGAGCTGATGGACACCTCGTTCTTCCTCGCGCGCGAGACGGTGGTGCCGACCCATCTGCCCGGCATGTCGATCTGGCGCGAGCGTGTGTTCGCCTGGATGCACCAGAACGCCGCGAAGCCGACCGACTTCTTCTCGATCCCGGCCAACCGCGTGGTCGAGCTCGGCACCAAGATCGAGATCTGAGGCTGGACGCAGCGGCGGCGCCGAGCACTGCTGCGGTTGCCGACCTCGACGAAGCCGCGCAAGCGCGCGGCTTTTTCTTTTGTACGCCCGCCATGAAAAAACCCGCATCCGGAGATGCGGGTTTTTCGTTTCCTGCGGGCTTCGAAGCCCAAGCCCGGGATTAGCGCTTGAGCTTGGCGAAGGCCGCCGCCATCGCGCCGGCCGGCTCCGGCTCGCGCGAGCGCTGCGGCCGGCCGCCCATGCCGCCGCGCGCC
>NZ_VWWK01000108.1:0-24864 GCF_011753035.1 Burkholderia sp. Ax-1720
CGGCCGCCGCGCGCGCTTGCGCCACGCGCGCCTCGGCGGCGGCCAGGTCGAGGTTCTGCGCCAGCGCGCGCTCGATCAGTTGCGTGAGCACCGGATCGTGGAAGCCGAGCCACCAGGCATCGAGCGCGACCGGTTCGGCCGCGGGCCGCGCCTGCAGCGTGCGCAGCGCATCCTGGCTGGCATAGTTCGGCGCGAGCGGCGAATCGGCCGGCCGCCGGTAGTCGGGGCCGACCGTGCAGCCGCCCAGCAGTGATGCGGCCAGCGCGGCGGCAACGGCCATTGCCGCCGGCCGCGCGAGGGCCAGGCGGCCCGGGCGGCCCGGGCGGCCCGGGCGGCCCGGGCGGCGCGGCCGCGCAAACGAATGATCAGGAGTTCGTGACATTGGGAGGCGCCTCAGTGAGCGTTCTTCGACGAATCGGGGGGCGGCGGCGGCACCACCTTGCGCATCAGCGGCACGATCAGGGTGGCGAACATGAAGCCGATCATGATGGTGGTGAGCGCGTCGCCATAGGCCATGGTCTGCGCCTCGCGAAACGCGATGTCGTGCAGCTCGCGCAGCGAGGCGGCCGCGCCGGCCTGGGCGGAGCCGAGCGCCGGGCCGAGCTGGGCCTCCAGCGTGCCGAGCATCTTGTTCATCGGCTGGTTGGCGGCCGTCAGGCGCGAGGCGATATCGGTGAAATGCAGGTTGGTGCGATTGTTCAGGATCGCGCCGACGATCGCGATGCCCACCGCGCCGCCCAGGTTGCGCATCATGTTGAACAGGCCGCTGGCGTACTTGAGCCGCTCGGGCGGCAGGCTGCCCAGGCCGAGCGTGACCGCCGGCGCGATCGCGAACACCTGCGGGAAGCCGCGGATCAGTTGCGGCCAGAGCAACTGCTGGTTGCCCCAGTCGTGGGTGATGAAGCGGAAGTCCCACATCGACAGGCCGAACATCGCCATGCCGAACATCATCAGCCAGCGCAGGTCGGTCTTGCGCGCGAACATCACGTAGACCGGCACGCCCACCAGCGCGGCGATGCCGGTCGGCATCATCGCCACGCCGGTCTGCCAGGCGTCGTAGCCGCGCACGTAGCCGAGGAACAGCGGCGTCAGGTAGATCGAGGAGAAGGCGCCCACGCCGGTCAGGAAGGACAGGATGCAGCCGATCGTGAAGTTGCGGTTGCCGAAGGCGCGCAGGTCGACGATCGGGTTGTCGATGCTCAGGCAGCGCGCCACGAACACGCTGCCCGCGCAGGCCGAGATCACCGCGCAGCGGCGGATGATGGGGTCGTCGAGCCAGTTCCAGCGCGCGCCTTCCTCGAGCACGTATTCGAGCGTGCCGAGGAATACCGCCATCAGCGCGATGCCGATGTAGTCGGCGCCCTTGAGCAGGGAGTGATCGGGCCGGTCGATGTCGGCCGCCAGCGACACGCCCAGCGCCACCAGCAGCCCCGGCACCAGGTTCACGTAGAACAGCCAGCGCCAGTTGGCGGTATCGGTGATGAAGCCGCCGACGATCGGCCCCAGCGCCGGCGCGAGCGACGCGATGGTGCCGATCACGGCGGCCGCGATCACGCGCCGCTTGCCGTCGAAGTAGTGGAACGAGGAGGTGAACACGGTGGGGATCATCGAGGCGCCCAGCACGCCCTGGATCGCGCGGAACACGATCATGCTCTCGATGTTCCAGGCGAAGCCGCACAGCAGGCTGGCGGCCGTGAAGCCGAGCGCCGAGCCGGCGAACAGGCGGCGCGTGGAGAACACGCGCGTGAGCCAGCCCGACATCGGGATCACGGTGATCTCGGCGATCAGGTAGGCGGTCTGCACCCAACCGATCTGGTCCTGCGCCGCGCTCAGGCCGCCGCCGATCTCCTGCAGCGAGGAGGCCACGATCTGGATGTCGAGCAGCGCGATGAACATGCCCACGCACATCACCGCGAACGGCCAGGCGGGCGGATGCGCGGCGGCCGGCGGCGGGCCGGAAGCAGCGCCGGCCCCGGCTGCGCCGGGCGTGCCCTCGGCCGGCGCGCCGGCGGGGCGCTTGGCGAGCTCGCTCATCAGGAGGCTCCGTGGGTGTCGACCGTCACGGTGGTGGACAGGCCCGGGCGCAGCACGCCCAGCACGCCGTCGGCTGCCTCGAAGCTGATCCGCACCGGCACGCGCTGCACGATGCGCGTGAAGTTGCCGGTGGCGTTCTGCGGCGGGATCACGCTGAACACCGCGCCGGTGGCCGGCGCCAGCAGGTGCACGCGACCCTCGAAGCAGCGCGAGGACTGCACGTCGGCGCAGATCCTGGCGCGCTGGCCGGCCTGCATGTGGCGCAGCTGGTCCTCCTTGTAGTTCGCGTCGACCCACAAACCCCTGGCGGCCACCACCGACATCAGCTGGGTGCCGGGCGTCACGTAGCTGCCCACGTGGATCGCGCGATTGCCCACGTAGCCGTCGATCGGCGCGCGCAGCTCGGTGTAGCCGACGTTGAGCTCGGCGGTGCGCTGGGCCGCGCCGGCCTGCAGGATCGCGGCATCGGCGCCGGCGATCTGGCTGTCGAGCACGCCCACCTGCTGGCGCGCCTCGCGCAGCTTCGCCGAGGCCGAATCGAGCTGCGCCTGGGCCTGCTTGAGCGCGGCGCTGGAGCGTTCCTCGCTCTGGCGCGTGCCCGCCGCGGTGCTGAGCAGGTTGCGGTAGCGCGCCGCGTCGGTCCGGGCGAAGGACAGCGCGGCCGATTTCTCCGCGACTTCGGCGCCGGCCTGGTCGATCAGGGTCTGCTGCAGCGTGCGGCGCGCCAGCAGTTGCGCGCGCGAGGCGCGCATGGCCGCCTCGTTGGCCTTGGCGGCGTCCAGCGCGGCGGCGAAATCGCCGGGCTGCAGGCGCAGCAGCGGCTGGCCGGCATGCACCCGCTGGTTGTCCTCCACCAGCAGCTCCGATACGTAGCCCGCCACGTGCGGCGAGATCACCGTGATGTTGCCGCCCACGTAGGCGTCGTCGGTGGTCTCGTAGAAGCGCCCGTGCAGCCACCAGTAGATCGCGTAGCCGGCGAGCAGCACCAGCAGCACGATCAGCACCGGCAGCACCAGCTTGCGCTTGCGTTTCGGTTTTCCGTCGGCGGCGCCCGGCAGTGCCGTCGCGCCCGTTTGGTTCTCGCTCAAGTTGAGGTTCTCCTTCGCCTGGCTTGCTTGGCCGTCCTCGCCGGGATCATGCGTTGCATGCGCAACGATCGCGGCGATTCATGCCGGTTTCAGATGGTCATCGTCATATGAAGAGGCCGAATTCCGGCATGCCCGAACGCCGGGCATGCCGGAGCCTGGCGCGGCGCGACGGCCCGCGCGGCCCTGCCTTGCGTGCAGCAATCACGGCGCCTCGCTCACGCGGCGCGCCGCGTGTCCTACCAGGTGCCGAGCAGCGAATCGACGCCGCGCAGCGCGTTGTTGCGGCGATAGGGCAGCGCGTCGAGATTGGTCAGGTGCAGGTTCGGCAGGCGCGTGTAGACCACCTCCAGCGCGGCCGCGATCTCCAGCAGCGCGAGCCGCGCGCCCAGGCAGTAGTGCAGGCCGCCGCCGAACGAGAGCGGGCGCACGTTCTCGCGGTCGATGTCGAGCCGGTCCGGGTTCTCGAACTTCTCCGGATCGCGGTTGCCGCCGCCGAGGAACACGCAGATCAGGTCGCCGCGCTGGATCGTCTGGCCCTCCAGTTCGACTTCCTCGAGCGCCACGCGCTGGGCGATCTGCACCGAGCTGTCGTAGCGCAGCGCCTCGGTCACCACCCGGGGCATGATCGAGAGGTCGGCCTTGACGCGCTCGCGCTGCTCCGGGTGGCGCTGCAGCGCGATCAGCGTATTGCCGATCATGTTCTCGGTGGTCTCGTGGCCGGCCACGAACAGGAAGCAGAGGTTGGCGACGATCTCGTCGTCGGTCAGGCGCTGGCCGTCTTCCTCGGCCAGGATCATCTGCGAGATCAGGTCGTCGCCCGGCTCCTTGCGGCGCTCGGCCAGCACCTTGGCGAAGTAGGTTTCGAGTTCGATCGCCGACTTGCGCGATTCCTCGAGCTGCTCGGCGTTGAGCGGCGTGACGTTGAGCGCGCCGGCCGCGCGATCGGCGGCGCGCTTGAACATCGCGCCGTCCGACAGCGGCACGCCGAGGATGGTGCACATGGTCTGCATCGGCAGCAGGAAGGCGAAGCCGGTCACCAGGTCGCCCTGCGGCTCCTTCACCAGCCGGTCGATCAACTGGTTCGAGATGGTGTAGGAGGCCTCGCGGAACTTCTCGACCTGGCGCGCGTTGAAGGACTTCATCAGCAGCGCGCGCAGGTTGGTGTGCTTGGGCGGGTTCAGGCCCGGCAGCATCGAGCGGAAGGTGCGGAACGGCGGCTGGTCGATCACGCCCTCGCCGTAGCGCGCCTTGACCGCCTCGACGATGCCCTTGCCGAAGCGGCGGTCGAGCAGCAGCTTCTCGCCGAAGCCGTAGTGCGAGGTGGCGTAGAGCTTGGGCGCGAGCTTGACCAGTTGGCCCTCGGCGCGCATCGCGTCGAACACGGGGTAGGGGTTCTTCAGGAAATCGGGTGTCGCCAGGTCGCTGTATTGCATGGTGGGGAGTCCTTGGTGTCTTGGGAAATGGCGCTCGGGCAGCCGCGCCTCAGATCGAGACCATCTCGAAGTCGAGCTTGGGCACGTCGCATTCGGGGCAGCGCCAGTCGTCGGGAATGTCCTCCCAGCGCGTGCCGGCGGCGATCCCGGCGTTCGGGTCGCCGCTTCGTTCGTCATAGAGGTAACCGCAGATCAGGCACATCCAGGTGCGGTATTCGACGGTGAGTTCGGACATCGTGGGCGTTCTCCGGATCAGTGCTGCAGGGCAGGCTCGGCGGCGGCCGCGCCCGCGCTCGCGCCTTCCAGGTTCTGGTGCAGCTGCTTGCGCAGCTTGTGGAGGTCCTTGACGTTGAGCAGCGGACGCTCCAGCAGGATCGACAGGTTGTGCAGGATCCGGTCGGCCACGCGGTTCTCCCAGTCGCGGTCGAAGCGGATCTGCGTGTCGAGCCAGCGGCCCAGCCATTCCGGATCGGGCAGGCGGCTCTGCACCGTGTCGTTGGGGAACAGCGTGCGATTCACGTGCAGGTTGGTCGGGTGGATCGCCTTGGCCGCGCGGTTGGCGCTGGCCATCAGCGTGCCGATCTTGGCGAAGGCCAGGCGCGCCTCGTCGCCGTGCCGGTCCAGCGCGCGGCGCATGTACTTCAGGTAGGCGGCCGCGTGGCGCGCCTCGTCGCGCGAGATCAGCTCGTAGATCTGCCGGATCACCGGCTCGGTGTGCCAGTGCGCGGCGCAGCGATACCAGTGGTTGAGGCGGATCTCGCCGCCGAAGTGCAGGGTCAACGTCTCCAGCGCCGGGGCCGGGTCGAACGGGAAGCGCACCGCGTGCAGCTCGTCCTCGGTGGGCGCGAGCTCGGGACGAAAGCGCCGCAGGTACTCGATCAGCACCAGCGAGTGCTTCTGCTCCTCGTAGAACCAGATCGACATGAAGGCCGAGAAATCGCTGTCGTCGACGTTGTCGCGCAGGAACATCTCGGTGGCCGGCAGCGCCGCCCATTCCGTGATCGCGTTCATCTTGATCGACAGCGCCTGCTCGTCGGACAGCAGCGAGGCGTCGAAGCGGTCCCAGTCGACGTCGTGCTGCATGTCCCAGCGCGCGCGTTCCAGGCTTCGGTACAGTTCGGGATAGAGCATGGTGGTCCCCTCGGCTCAGCCCGCCGCCGGCGCGAGCGACGGCGCGTTCGCCGCCGGCTCGCCGCCGATCGCGAGGAACTGGGTGGCGCGCTCGATCACGCGCGCGTCCGACAGGATCCGCACGTGGCCGACCTTCTCGACGCGCTCGAAGCGCACGTGCGGCAAGGCCGCGGCGATGTTCTCCGATTCGCAGATCGGCACGATCTTGTCGTTCGGGCCATGCATCACGAAGATCCGCGTGCGCAGGCCCCGGCCCAGCGCGCCGATGTCCCAGTGCTGGGGCGGCACGCCGTTGCGGCGATGCAGCTCGGCATACATCGCGTCCATCACGCTGGGCGCGAGGCGCAGGAAGTCGCCCGACCAGCGGTCGATCACCGCCGGCAGCGTGCAGGGCGGCGCCAGCATCACGATGCCGTCCACGCTGTCGGGCCCGAGCTCGGCCATCGCGCCGGTCGAGGCGATGCTGCCCAGCGAGTGCGAGACGATGCCGTGCACGCCGCCGAGCGATTCGATCGCGCCCTTCACGGCGTTCTTGAAGGCCGTCATGGTGGTGACCGTGCCGGGCGAGACGCCGTGCGCCGGCGCGTCGAAGGCGGCCACGCGAAACCCCGCCTTCTGCAGCTTGGGCACGAAGGAGAACATGGTGGCGCTGTCGGCGCCCCAGCCGTGCACCAGCAGCACGGTGCGCTCGCCCTTGCCCCACAGATGGCCGTGGGTGACGCCGTCCACGCCGCGGATCTCGAAGCGGCGCGCGCCGAGCGGCGACATGTCCTTGGGCGGCGTCTTGCGGAAGGTGCGCGTATAGCCGAACAGGTCGGTGGCGCGCCGCGCGGCGGCCGCCGGCGAGACCGCGCCGAGCGCGCCGACGTAGCCCTTGAGCACGCGCTTGCCGAACGACATCGCGGGGCTCGCCGCGCGTGCCGGCGTAGGCGCCGGCGCGGCGGCGGCCGCCGCGCCGTGCGGGAGGGATGACTCGGAAGTATTGGACATCGTCCTTCTCCTGCCAGAGTGGCCTGATGAAGCCGGGTAGTTGGCTCAGATCGCCGAATCGGCGCGCGGCGGGGTGGCCGCGGGCGGCGTGGCGACCGCCTCGAACGAGCGGTAGTAGCCATGCACCGGGTCATAGAGATGGCAGGCGCGGATCACCTTCCAGACCTCGCCGAGCGTGAACGGCTTCTGCCGGATCGAGCCGGGATAGGCGCGCTTGAGTGCCTCGCGTGCCTTGGGCAGGTTGTAGAAGGGGATCACCGGCACCACGTGGTGGGCGGCATGCACCGAGATGTTGTGGGTGAAGAAGTGCAGCCACTTCGGGTACTCGTAGTCGGTGGTCATCATCAGCCGGCTGCCGTTCAGGCTCCAGTGCTCGCGCGTCAGGAACGGCAGTTCGTCCGAGATGTGATGCATCATCGTGGTGGTGCTGAACCAGGCGTGGATGCCGAGCCAGGGGCCGAGGAAGTACAGCAGGAAACCCTGCCAGCCCGTGAACCAGACCAGGGTGGGCAGGTAGACGGCGGCGAACAGCACCGTGATCACCACCGAGCGACGCACGTCGTTGCGGGCCTCGCGCTTGGGGAACATGCTGGGCTTGAAGCCCGAGTGGCGCTGGTAGTTGACCGTGCCCAGCCAGAACAGCCAGCTGCGCGTGCTGCGGTACACGAACTTCTCCCAGGCGCCCATGCGGCGGTATTGCTCCGGCAGCACCGGGCGCCAGTCGGTATCCATCTCCAGGCTGTTGGTGTTGGCGTGATGCAGGTTGTGCATGTGGCGCCAGCCGTGGAACGGGTAGAGCAGCGGGAACAGCGCGATCTGGCCGAGCGCGAAGTTGAAGCGGCGGCTCTTCGAGAAGGAGTTGTGCCCGCAATCGTGGGCGATGCAGAACAGGCCCCAGCCGCCCAGGCCGGCCAGCAGCCAGAGCGGGATCCAGAGCGACCAGTGCGGCGCGTAGTGCACGCCGATCACGGCGCCCACGTAGAGCGCGGTGCTGGCGAAGAAGCCCAGCAGGCCGCGCGCCAGGCGCGGTTCGTAGAGTTCGCGCGGAATCGCGTCGGCCAGGCGCTCGCCGTCGAGCGACTTGATCGACTGCACGAAGTCCCGAAAGCCCGGGGTCTGCTGCTGCGGTAGTTGGATGGTTGCCATCGGTTCGCTCCTTGGTGGGCCTCAGGCCTTGATCTCGCCGGTGGCGAGTTCGGCGGCGAGATAGCTCGCCAGGTCGTCGATGTTCTGGTGTTCGAACAGCAGCGCCGGCGACAGGCGCTGCTCGAGCAGCTTCTCGAGATCGCCCGCGACCTGCAGCGCGACCAGCGAGTCGAGCCCGTAGGACTCGAAGGTGCGGGCCGGATCGATCTGCGCGACCGGCACGCTGAGTTGCCTGGCCAGCCGCTCGACCAGCCATTGATGGATGCCCGCCTCGGTGAGCGGGGTCGAGGAACGTTTTTCCTCGATGAAGCCGATCTTGCTGAACAGGCTCGACATGAACGCCATGATGCGTACTCCTCAGGGTTGAAGAAGGCAAGGCAAAACGAAACGATCGGGATGCGGCGCGCTCAGGCGCCGCCGGGCTCGCGCTTGCGCACGCGCTCGATTACCTCGCGGCTGGGCGAGCGCAGCTCCTCGACGATGCCGAGCCGGCCGAACAGCGCCAGCATCCAGCCCGACAGGTCCGGCTCCCACCAGTGCACGCCGTGCCGGTACCAGGCCGGGAAGGCGTGATGGTTGTTCTGCAGGCCCTCGCCGAAGGTCAGGAAGGCCACGATCCAGTTGTTGGTGCTGTGGTCGCGCGTGTCGAACGGGCGGCTGCCGTAGCGGTGGCAGATCGAGCCGACGCACCAGGCGAACTGGTTGGCGATGAACATGCGCGCGAAGCCGCCGAACATCAGGCCGCACAGCGCGCCCATCCAGCTCGCGGTGATCAGCCCGCCGGCCACGGCCGGGATCGCGAGGCCGAGCAGCACCCAGTAGAAGTAGGTGCGATTGAAGAACAGCAGGCTGCGGTCCTTCAGGATGTCCTGCGCGAAATAGCTCCAGCTCGACATCTCGGGCGACATCATCCAGGGCATGTGGGCGTGCCACAGCCCGCGCAGGCGCTCGGCGCGGCTCTCGCCCAGCAGGTTGGGCGAATGCGGGTCGCCCGGGCGGTCGCTGTAGGCGTGGTGGCGCCGGTGCGTGGTGACCCAGAACAGGATCGGGCCTTGCGCGGCCATCGAACCGCAGATCAGGATCAGCGCGCGGAACAGCGGCGAGGTCTTGAAGGCGCGATGGGCTAGGAAGCGGTGGTAGCCGATCGAGACGCCGGCCATGTGCAGCACGTACATCGCGGCGAACAGCCAAGCGTCGACGCGCGTGGCGTAGCCGGCCCAGGCCAGCCAGGCCGCCGCCACCGTGCCGGCCAGCGGAATCGTCATCACGCCGAAGGCGGTCATCGCCTTGATGCGGGCGCCGCGCGCGTCGAGCACGCTGACGCCGCGCACCGGCTGGTCGTCGGGGAGGGTGGGCGCGGGGGTGAGATCGAGCTGGGTCATGAAGGAATCTCCGGAAGGCGGGCGCTCAGGACTGGGTGGCGCGGCTGCGCTCGGGGGCCGGGCGGCGCACGTCCCACACCAGGCCGAACACCGCCAGCAGCTCGATCAGGCCGCCCGACAGGTCGAGCTGCCAGAAGCGCTGGCTGGTGCGTGCGAGAGCCGGGAAGGCGTGATGGTTGTTGTGCCAGCCGCCGCCCACCGCCGGCAGGGCCAGCCAGAACACGTTGCGGCTCTGGTCGCGGGTGCTGTTCGGGCGCGGGCCGAAGCTGTGCGCGAAGGAGTTGATCGCCCAGGTGGCCTGGTCGACCAGGAAGATGCGCAGCAGGCCGCCCCACAGGAAACCCGTCAGGGCCGCGTAGCCGGTGCCGCCGATCAGCCAGCCGGCCAGCGTCGGCAGCGCCAGGCCGAGCGCGATCCACAGGAAGTAGAGACGGTTCAGGCGCACCACCCAGCGGTCGCGCAGCAGGTCCGGGGTGAACTGGCTCCAGTTCTGCCGGCGCAGCGTGAACAGCCAGCCGACGTGCGCGTGCCAGATGCCGCGCAGGCGCCCGCCGAGATGCTCGCCGTGCAGGCGCGGCGAATGCGGGTCGCCTTCCTGGTCGGTGAAGGCGTGGTGCATGCGGTGCGTGGCGGCCCAGAACAGGATCGGCCCCTGCGCGGCCATCGAGCCGAAGATCGCGAACAGCGCCGTCACCACCGGGCCGGCCTTGAAGGCCTGGTGCGAGAAGAAGCGATGCAGCCCCGCCTCGACGCCGAGCGCGGTGACCAGGTACATCGCCGCGAGCAGGCCGATCTCGAGCCAGCCGATGCCGTGCACGATCGCCAGCGCCACGGCCGCGAGCGCGCCGACGGCCGGGATCCCGACCGTGAGCCAGGCCAGGCGCCGTTCGGTGGCGCCGGTGCGATCGGCGAGCGGCGCGGGCCGCGAGGGGGAGGTTTGGGTCTGGATGTCCATGATGTCCTTCGCGGGCTCAGGCGCGTGCGTGGGGATAGCTCGCCAGCGATTGCGTCAGCAGCGCGTGGCGGGTGGCGTAGCGCTGGATCTTGCCGCTCGTGGTCAGGGGGATCGCGCCCATCGGCGCGAAATGGATCAGGTGCGGCGCGGCGCCGAGCTGCTGCGTGACGCGCTCGACGATCGCCTCGCGTAGCGTCTGCAGCTCGCCCTCGGCCACCTTCTCGCCGCGCCGGAGTTCGGCCACCACGGCGATCCGCTCGCCCTGGCCGTCGTCGATCGAGAAGGCCGCCACGCCGTTCGGTCGGATCCGCGCGTCGAGCTCCTCCACCAGCAGTTCGATATCCTGAGGATAGAGATTGCGGCCCGCGTGGATGATCAGGTCCTTGATGCGGCCGGTGACGTACAGCTCGCCCGCGCGCAGGAAACCGAGGTCGCCGGTGCGCATATAGCGTTGTGCCGAGCCTTCCAGGCGCGCGTGGAAGGTCTCCTCGCTGCGCTCGGGCTGGTTCCAGTAGCCGATGCCGATGTTCGGGCCGCCCACCCAGATCTCGCCGATCGCGCCGTCGGGCAGCGCGCGGCCGTCCGGGCCGACGATCCGCACGTCGTGGCCCGGCGCCGGCGCGCCGCAGGAGGCCAGCGCCTGGGCGCGCGGATGATCGGCCGCGATCTCGCGCACCTCGCCGCGCGCCAGGCCGTCCTGGTCGAGCTCGACGAAGGCGGGCGCGGCGCCGTCCACCTTGCCCGACACGAACACGGTGGCCTCGGCCAGCCCGTAGCAGGGGCCGAAGGCCTCGGCACGGAAGCCGCAGCGCGCGAAGCGCTCGGCGAAACGCTCGAAGGTGCGACGCCGGACCGGCTCGGCGCCGCAGTAGATCGCCTCGACCGTGGACAGGTCGAGCAGCGGCAATACCTCGTCGCCGATCGCGTTGCAACAGAGGTCGAAGGCGAAGTTCGGCGCGATGGTGGTGGTGACGCGGTACTGCGAGAGCGCCGCCAGCCAGCGCAGCGGCTGCTGGACGAAGTGGCCGGGCGAGAGGATCACGGTCGGGAAACCCTCGTAGATCGGCTGCAGGATGCCGCCCATCAGGCCCATGTCGTGATAGGGCGGCAACCAGGTGCAACCGACGCGCTCGCGCGGGCCGCCCATCCAGCGGCTCGCGCCGTGGCAGTTGCTGAGCAGGTTGCCGTGGGTCAGCATCACGCCCTTCGGATCGGAGGTCGAGCCCGACGTGTACTGGAGCAGGGCGAGCGCCTCGCGATCGAGCACCGGCAAGGCCGGGCCGACATCGGCCGAGTTGTATGCATATGCATGAGTATCGGCGCGAAAAAGCGCATCGGCCTCGGTCCAGGCCTCCTCCGGGAAGCCGTCCGGCAGCAGCGCCAGCACGCGCTCGCGCAGCCGGGTGAAGCGCGAATCGGTCAGGATCAGCTCGGGCTGCGAGTCGCGCGCGATCGCGCCGAGCCGCCCCAGCGCCCGCGTGCCCACCGGCGGGAACGAGGGCACCGCCACCGCGCCGGCCATCCAGACGCCGAACAGCGCGGCGATGTAGTCGATGCCGGCCTCGAACAGCATCAGCACGCGCTTGCCGGCCACGCCGCGCGCGGCGAGGTGGCGCGCGATCGCGCCGGCCTGCAGTTGCAGCTCGGCATAGCTCACGGTGCGGGTCTCGCCTTCGCCGTCCACCAGGTGGATGAAGGCGGTCTGCCCGGGCAGCGTCGCGGCGCGCAGGCGCAGCACGTCGGCCAGCGTGTCGAGGGCGTGCTCGGCCAGCGTCGCGGCGGCGCGATGGCGCGAATGGCTCGCGTCGAGCGCATCGAGCGCCGGGCTTGCGACTTCGAGATGTGTCATGTCGGCATCCTTTCCACGTAAAGCGTTGCATCGACATGCGCCACGCCAAATGCCACGGCATCGCGCGTATCGGTCCGTTCCACTGAAAATCGAATTCCCGAATCCAACCGGAACAAAATACGCAGGCATTTTCCGATTTACGTAGGATTACGTAGACGGAAATACAAACTACGCTTGCGCTTAATAAAGTTATCCGGATTTTGAAATGGCTTCGCAAACCGGTTAAGCGCGTTTTTTCATTCCGCGGGCAAAACTCATCCGTTCCGGCCGACACGTGTGGGGACGGCGCGGCGATACGGGACGCTGGCGATCGGGGGATCGTCAGGTCCGGAGCACAGCGTGTTGTTTGACTTCGAGCTGCAACATCAGATGAGACACGTACTACGGGCCGCGCTCAAGCCGCTGGGCGCTATAACCGGTATCAGGCCGCATTCCTCGCATGGACGGGGAAACGGGGCACGCGCGAAGGAATGACGCCATCGCCTCGCATGCTCCGCTTCCCGCTCGGAACGGGTAGTGGAACGTACCGCTCAATCGTTACGGCCCTCGGCTGCTTTGTTTGCATGTATATGCATGAATGTTTATTCAAGAGAAAAACCTTGTCAAGCGCCTTTCAATGATCCGACGAATATTTCCGATATCAAAAAGAAAAGGGTTCGCCGGTGTCCAGAAAATATTTGGAAATAAGGGAGAAGCGGCTTGTCATTGCCGCGTATTAATTGTCCAGCCCGGTACATTCGGGAACCGGCTCGATAACTGGCTTGTTAATGGAACAGTTTTGACGGTGCCAGTTTGCGATGGAAGATTGGATGGGCGGCGCGATCGAATCGATCGGGATCGCGAAACACGCACGCGACATCGCGACAGGGAAAATATCGAGGCAGGGGAGGGAGGCGACGTATCGCGACGTATCGCGCCGTGTTCGCCCGGGCGGTGGGCAGGCGCGATCGTGTTTGATTCAGGACCTGCTCGCTCGCGGCGAGGCATCGCCGGGCGGCAGGTCCCGCATGGGGAAGATGGCCGGGCTCAGGCTTTCGCCGGCTGGATCAGGTCATGGCAGGTGGACGTTTGCGGATCGCCGGCCGGCAGCTTCCCGCACACGCCCTCGAACTGCTTCACCACCGACTTCACCGCGCCCTCGTGGCGGCCTTCCTTGTTCCATTGCACGAGCTGCGTCACCACCTTGCTCAGGGCGCGTCGATTCGCGCCGTAGAACGCATTGCGCGTCTGCCCGACCTGGTTCAGCACGCCGCTGGCGATGCCTTCGATGCGCGTGCTGTCCTCGGGTGCGAGCGTCACCGCGTTCGCCAGGTAGGTGGCGCCCCAGCGCAGCCGCGTGGCCGAGCCGCTGGTTGCTTCGTAGGCCTTGCGATACCACTCGAGCGCGGCCGCCTTGTCGCCGCGCGCCTTCGCGTTCGCCGCGAGGCCGGACATGAAGTAGTAGGGCGTCGACGAGCGCGGCAGCTCGGCCTCGAGCAGCGCATCCGAATCGTCGTAGAGACCGGCGTCCGTGAGCGTGTCCGCGCCTTCGCTGACCACGGCCGCATGCTCGTAGGGATTGGTGGCCGCCTGCGTGGTGGCGCTCACCTGCTTGCGCACCGTGTCGAGCAGGGGCGCCGGCAGCGGCGTGCCCTTCGGCGCGGCGAGCCGCGCCAGCGACACGCGCCCGTGCAGGGCGATGGTGCGATCGATCGCCGACAGCGAGGCATCGGTCGACAGGCGCGTGAGCGCCGCGTCGTAGGCCTGGCTCAGGCGCGCGCGTTCGGCCGCGTCCTTGGCGAGCCAGCGCACCAGGTCCGCCGGCGCGGCAACCAGCACGTCGGATTGCTCGCGGCTCAGGCGCGGATCGTTCAGCGTCGCCTGCAGCGCCGCCAGGCCCGCGGCCTTGTCGAGTTCGCCCTGCTGGGCCGGCTCGCCATCGGCGGCCGTGACGGCCGCCTTCAGCGCGAAGCGCAGCGCCTCCTTCGGCGCGTGATCGGCACGCGCATGTACGGCCAGTGTCTGCAAGGTCTGCGCGACACGTTCGCCCGGCACCGGCAGCCCGCCATCGGTATCCCAGGAGTAATCGGCCAGCATGCGCCACTCGTCCGGCTTGAGCGCGGCGCCGTCGCGCAGCGCGGCGGCCAGCGTCTGCTTGAAGGGATGGGTGGCGTTCATGCCGAGCGAGAGCGCCTGCATGTAGCGGTCCAGGTCGGCCTCGCCCGGCAGGCGCGTGACTTCGGTGCCGTCGGGACGGAACAGGATCATGGTCGGGTAGCCGCGCACCTTGAAGCGCTCGCCGAGCTTCTGCGCGTTTTCCGCGTCGCCGTCGAGATAAACCGGCACGAAGAAGGACGAGCGGTCCTTGAACACCTGCTGGCTGAACACGGTCGCCTTCACCTGGTTGCAGGACGGGCACCACACGGCGCCCCAGTACAGCAGCAGCGGCTTGTTGCTGCGCTTGGCCCGGGCGAACGCGGCATCGATGTCGCCCTGCTGCCAGGCGATGCCGGGCGGCAGGTGGACCGCCGGACTCGCCGGCTGGGTGGCGGCGAACGAGGAGGAAAAACAGGCGCTCGCGGCAGCGAGCAGCAGGCCCATCGAGGCCTTCTTCATCGAGGTTTTCATGAGGAGATCCGACTGGTTGCGGCGCGGCGAGTGCGGCCCGGCGTCGATATTGGTCTGAAGTATCGAGACACTGAAGCAGAATCGTCGCGCGCACAAGCCCGAAAAGCCGCTTTGCATTTCGTTTCGACGCGCATATCGATATTCCGCGTCGGCTTGCTGGATGGTTGCGTGTGCAATCGCCAGGATTGTTGAAGGCAGCGAAATTTCGCGCTCGGAAATACGCCCGAATTCCTCACATCAATATGCGGAAATATCGTTTGTGACGGGCCGGTCGCGTCGATAAAGTCTCCCCCGGTCCTTGCCGGCGTGCCGCCGGTATTCAGGATGTCTTAGAAAAATCTCGCGTGCCATTGCGCGATGGCTTTCGCCTGGCGTCTCGTGATCCGGACGCGCGGCGAAGACGCGAATCAGAGGGGGCGGGCGGGCCCGGTGTCGTCACGAGCGGCGCCGGGCCGGTCAGCCGAGGGTCGTTCGGCCGATAGACGAGATCAACATGAACTCGCATGACAAGATATCCCGCGTGACCGGGTGGGGCGCGGCTGCGCTCTGCCTGTCG
The DNA here is from genome assembly GCF_011753035.1 of Burkholderia sp. Ax-1720. Classification (NCBI taxonomy): domain Bacteria; kingdom Pseudomonadati; phylum Pseudomonadota; class Betaproteobacteria; order Burkholderiales; family Burkholderiaceae; genus Burkholderia; species Burkholderia sp. Ax-1720. The sequence goes on from NZ_VWWK01000108.1 coordinate 15,172, forward strand.
ATCTCGCTTGCCAGCGCCGTGCCGGCGCTGGCCCAGCAAACCGTGGCCGCGTCCGCGCCGGCCGTCGCCGATGCGCCGCCCGCGGCCAGCGCCGCTGCCGCCGCCGTCGCAACGCCAGCCGGCACGGCGGCATCGCCATCCACGGCCGCCGCGCCGAAATCCACCTCGCTGAAGACCTTCGTGGTGACCGGCTCGCGCATCCCGCGCACGGAGAAGGAGGGCGCCACGCCGGTCACCGTCATCACCGGCAAGGATCTCGAAGCCAAGGGTTATCGCAACGTCTACGACGCGCTGCAATCGCAGACGCAGAACACCGGCTTCTCGCAAGGCGCCGACTACGGCAACACCTTCACGCCGGCCGCCAATGCCATCAACCTGCGCGGGCTCGGCGCCAATCACACGCTGGTGCTGGTCGATGGCCGCCGCGTGGCCGATTACCCGATCGCCTACGACGGCAACGTCAACTTCGTGAACCTCGCCAACATCCCCTCGGAGATGATCGACCGCATCGAGATCCTGAACGGCGCGGCCTCGGCCGTCTATGGCTCGGATGCGATCGCGGGCGTGGTCAACATCATCATGAAGAAGCACATCGACGGCATCGAGGTGAACCTGAAGGGCGGGCGCACCTGGGACGGCGGCGGCGGCAACGGCCGCCTGCAGGTATCGGGCGGCAAGGAATTCGGCGCGCTGAGCACGGTGTTCGGCCTGGAGATCAGCAAGACCAATCCGATCTGGTCAGGCCAGCGCGATTTCATGTCCTCGGCCTCGCTCGAAGGCGAGACGCCCACCACCATCTGGTCGCGCCAGAACCTCGACACGGGCGCCTACCTCGGCGGTGCCGGCGCCTGTGGCGCGCTGGGCGGCATCGGCGCGTTCGGCGGCGTCTCGACCGTCAATGCCGCCAAGGGCGCGTATTGCGGCAGCGGCGGCGCCAAGCCCGCGTTCTGGACCACCCAGACCAACAATGTCAGCGAGAACCTCTACGGGGGCGTCGAGTACCGGCTCAGCGAGCTGGTCACGCTGTTCGGCTCGGTATCGACCGCCTGGAACCAGACCGAGAACAACACGCGCGGCCCGAGCTGGACCTCGGCGCTGGGCGGCACCGGCTACTTCTTCAACGATCTCACCCAGGCCAACGAAACCTGGACGCGGCGTTTCTCGCCGCAGGAGATCGGCGGCGCCTCGGTCTGGAACAAGCGCTGGGACGATTTCGCCGCCAACGTGATCACCGGCCTGCGCGGCAAGCTGCCCGACAGCAGCTGGAACTACGAGCTGACCTACAGCGCCTCGGGCTACCAGAGCCGCGCGACGGTGCCGCGCCTGCGTGCCGGCATCGACAGCTACTTTCTCGGCCCGCAACTGGGCACCGCGGCCGACGGCGCGCCGATCTACGCGCCCGACCCGACGCGCTTCTCGACGCCGCTCACGCCCGCGCAATTCGGCTCGCTCTATGGCGAATCCGCAAGCCAGAACAACACCTGGACGCAGACCTTCAGCCTGGCCGCCAACGGCGACCTGTTCCGCCTGCCGGCCGGGCCGGTGCGTGCCGCCGGCGTGATCGAATACGGCACGCAGGGCTTCAGCAATTCGGTGGACCCGGCGCTGGCCCAGGGCAGCTACTACAACTCGGCCGGCATCTACGGCGCGAGCGGCAACCGCAAGCGCTACGCGGCCGCGCTCGAGCTGCGCGTGCCGATCTTCCGCCAGTTGAACGCCGATGTCGCGACGCGCTACGACGACTATTCCTTCGCCGGCACGCGCAACCACAAGTTCACCTACAACCTCGGCCTCGAATACCGGCCGCTGCGCGAGCTGCTGCTGCGCGGCAACTACGGCACCAGCTTTCGCGCGCCGGACATGAATTACATTTTCCAGAGCCCGACCAAGGGCTACTTCGAGTCGACCACCGACTATTTCCGCTGCAACCAGTCCGGCCAGTCGCTGGCCAACTGCGAATACGCGAACGTGGCGCCGGGCTCGAACTTCGTGCAGACCGGCAATGCGCAACTGAAGCCGGAGAACGGCAAGTCCTGGGGCGCGGGCTTCGTGCTCGCGCCCACGCCCGATATCGACCTGTCGGCCGACTACTACAACATCCGCATCGACAACCTGGTCACCAACATCGATCCCGACAACCTGCTGCGCACCGAGGCGGCCTGCCGCGAAGGGCGCCTGAGCGCGGCCTCGCCCGATTGCGTGGATGCGCTGGCGCGCGTGGTTCGCAACCCGCTCACGGCCGTGCTCGATCCCGGCGCGATCAACACCATCCTGATCAACCCGATCAACGCGGCGATGGAGAAGACCACCGGCTTCGACCTGAGCGGCAAGTGGCGCTTCCGCCTGCACGGCATCGGCAACTTCCTGCTGGCGGCGAACTACACCAAGGTGCTGAGCCTGCGCTACCAGCAGTACGCCAACAGCCCCGTGCAGGACCTGCTGCATTCGCTGAACAACCCGACCGGCAACCCGGAATGGCCCGACAAGCTGATGCTGAGCCTGACCTGGTCGATCCCGAAGTGGACCTCGACGGTGCAGGTAGAGCGCTACGGCAAGGTGCCCAACGCCGCGCAGACCGCCTACCTCACGCCCACCACGCTGGCCAACCTGAGCCTGTCCTACCAGTTCACGCGCGATACCTCGCTGACCTTCGTGATGAACAACGTGTTCAACACCATCAAGCACGACGATTCGGCCGGCTGGCCGTATTACACGGTCGGCTACTACCTGCCTTACGGGCGCACGCTGTGGCTGGAGTTCAGCCATCGCTTCAGTTGAGCGGGCGGCGGGACGGCAGCAAGCCGGCGAGCGCAATCCCGGTGCCGGAGCAGCCATGCGATGCTTCGGCACCGGGTGGCGCTCATCGCGCCGTCGCGCAGGCGCGGTTGCCGGGCACCACGGCCAGGCCGCTCGACCAGTTGGCACCGGCCGGCAGCAGCACGCGCGCGCTGATGCGGTTCTCGGCCGGATCCAGGGAGAGCAGGCCGGTCTGCCCCGCGGAGGTATAGCTGGGATTGAACAGGATGCGGTAGCCGTCCTGCGCGACGCCGCTGTTGGTGAAGGAGAACACGTCGTCGGGCGCGGCCAGCGACCGGGTCACGGCCAGCGTCGCCACGTCGACCACGAACAGGCCGTTCTGGTGGGAGGGAAAGTCGGCCTGGCCGTTGGCCACGTACAACTGCTGGCCATCGGGCGAGATCGACAGGCTCGCGGGCCTCGGTCCGGCGCCGGGCAGGTCGATCAGCTTGACGATGGCGCGCGAGGCCGTATCGATCACGGCCAGCCTGCCGGGCTCGGTGCCGTTGAAGCCCTGCGCGAGGAACAGCTTGCTGCCGTCCGGCGTGACCGCCAGGCTCGCCGGATAGCCGTTGTTGACGCTCGAGGTGTCGATGGTCGCGAGCAGCGTGTCGGTTTGCGCGTCGATCACGGCGATCGAGCGGTAATTGACGTTGGCGGCGTAGATGCGCGAGCCATCCGGCGATGCCGTGATGGCGGCGCCCGGTCCGCTGCCGTCGCCGAGCGTGGCGATCACGATCTGCTTGAGCGGCTGCAGCGTGCCGGCATCGAGCACGTTGACCACCGCATCGCTCTTGTAGATGCCGCCGGTGCCGGTCACGGGCGGCTGGTGCGTCTGGTTGCCGTTGGTATAGAGCTTGCCGGAGCCGACCGGCAAGGCGAAACCGGCCGTGGTGCTGTTGGCGCGGACCGCCGTGGCCACCACCCGGTTGCTGGCGGTGTCGATCGCGAACAGCGTGGCGGTGGTGGTCGGCCCCGATGCATAGGCGATGCCGTAGACGCGCTGCCCGGAAGGCGAGGCCTGCAGGCTGTATGCGCCGGCCGCGCCGGCCAGCGGGATGGAGGCGATTGGCTTCAGGTTGACGGCGTTGAGCACCGTCACGCTGCCCTGGTTGCCGGCCAGGTAGACGGCGCCGCCGGGCGGCACCTGCGCGGCGCCGATGCCTGCCCACAGAGCCAGCGTTCCCGCGACGAGGCACCGGCGTGCCGGTCCAGCGCTCGAAAATAAGCTTGTCATGTTGGATTCCCCGAAATCGAAACGACGTGAAGCGAAGCAGCCGCCTGGACGTGGTGAGGATGGCGGCTATTCAGCTTAGCGTAAGCCTGTTGAGAAACGTGGCCGGATATTTGGTTGCGCGCGCACGTAACGCGTGTTCCGCGCGTCACGTAACCGGAACGTCGCCCGGCGGCGGCTTGCATGGGGTCAGGCAATCTTCTGCGCGTTATTGCGACTTCGGCAACCGGGAATTCCAGCGTTGACGAAAACGGAGCAATCGCCGAAATCGGGAACACTTCTTGCTGCATTGCAGCGTCGCCCGCGCGGCCTGGAGTGAAGCGCGCGGCGACGGTCTGGCAGCAGGACTGCAGACGCATCCGACGCGGGGTGGCCGGTGCGATGCAGCGCGATTGTCGTCCATGCCCGAGGTCCGGGCATGTCTCACCGAACACCGTACCGATTGCCGAGCTCCGTTGCGCGGAGGCCGGTGGTCGCCTGCGGTTGGTCGCAGCCGATCCGGCCTGTCTCGGGCGTGCCACCCCGAGGCGGCCGGCGCGGTTCGACGCGGCGAGCGGGGGGACGACGTCGCCACGATCACACGTCAACGACAAGCGACAACAATGACCTACAAGAACCGTAAGACGAAGGCCAGGCATGGCCTGCGGATCGTCGCGCTGGGCGCGATCCAGGCGTTCGCGGGCAGCGCGGCGTCGGCCGCGCCGCCGGCACTCTCGGCGCTCGGTCCCAGCGGCGGCCTGGTGATCCCCTATGGTTTCACCTTGCCGCAAGGGACTTTCGAAGGGCAGTACAACGACTACATCGATCCGCGCTTCGGCGGCACCGCCACCAAGGCCGACGTGGCCTGGGCGGGGATCGGCATCCTGCCGTATGTCGAGGCCACGGGCGGGCTGGTGAACTACACCGGCAACGTGCGGCCGGTGTTTCCCGGCGCCGAGTCGATCGTGGTGCGCCACCTGATGGCGAACCTGAAGGTGGCGGTGCCGAAGTGGTTCCGCTACCAGCCCGATATCGCCGTCGGCATCGACGACATCGGCGGCCAGACGCATTTCTTCCGCTCGACCTATGGCGTGGTCTCGCAGGTGCTCGGGCCGGCCACGCTGACGCTCGGCTACGGCAACGGCGACCGGCTCGACGGCGTGTTCGGCGGCGCGGAACTGGACGTGTTCCATACCGGCCTGTCGCTGCTGGTCGAGCACGATTCGAAGACGCCCTATGCGGGCATCCGCTATCAGTCGCCGTCGATCCGCTGGCTGGCCGATGCGAGCGTGGTGGCCACCTTGATGCGTTCGCTGAAGAGCACCAACGGCGTGGCCGAGCGCACCGCGTTCTCGGTCGGCATCCAGATTCCGCTCGGCCGGCGTTTCGATGCCTCGCGCTGCGAGAGCGGCCTTTGCGAGGCGAGGCATGCGCAGGATGCGGCCGGGCCGGCGGCTGCCGCGCAGGCCACGGCAGAGCTTGGCAAGGGCGAAGTGGGCGAGCTTGCCGTCGCATCAGGTCCTCGCCGTGATTCGGACCGGGTGAGCGCAAGCGTGGCGACGGCGTCGTCGATGTCGCCGGCCGTTGCCTGGTCGGCGCTGGCCGCGTCGGGCCGGGCGGCCGCGCCGCTCGCCATGCAGCGCATCGCCCTGGTCCCGGCCGCCGAGGCCGGCCCCACCTCGCTCGACGCGATCGTCGACGCGCTCTCGGCGGCCGGCCTCGAACGCGGCCGCGCGGGCATCGTCGGCCGCGACCTGGTGGTCGAATACGAGAACCATCGCTACAACCAGAACGAGGCCGACGCGCTCGGCATCGCGCTGGGCGTCGCCGCACGGCACGCGGGCAGCGAGATCGACACGATCCGCGTGGTGATCCGCAAGGCCGACCAGGCGATCGCGGAAGTCAGCGTCGATCGCGGCGCCTACGCGGCCTTCCTGGCCGGCGGCTCGCCCACCGCGGCCGACGCCTCGCTGACCATGCGCATGCGCCCGACCTATGCGGCCTCCGCAGTCGACTGGTCCACGAAGACCGGCCGCCACAGCCTGGTGCGCTTCGAGATCGCGCCGGTCACCCGCTATCTGTACGGCACCGACTACGGCAACTTCGACTATTCGGTGGGCGCCGAACTGCGCGCCTTCGTGCCGCTCTGGCGCGGCGCCGAGTTCTACGCGAGCGCGATCGCGCCGATCGCCAACAGCCGCAACATGGACGACGGCCGCTTCTACAGCGCCTACCGCTTGCGCGGCGGTATCGCCGACGCGGCGCTGGCGCAGAGCTTCTGGATCGCGCCGCGCGTGTTCAACGTCACCTCGGTCGGCAAGTTCGACCTGCAGTATCTCGGCGTCGAGAACGAGACCACCGCCTTCGTGCCGGGCCGGCCCGACGTGGTTCGCCTGAAGCTGGCCTACCTGCGCCGCGAACCGGGCAAGGACGCGCTACCCGACGAGAAGAGCGCGCTGCTCAGCTACCGCTGGGTGCAGCCTTCGTGGAAGCTCTGGATCGAGGCCGGCGTGGCGCGCTACGTGGGCGGCGACAAGGGCCCGCTGCTGGTGGCCACGCGCTGGTTCGACGACGTCGCCTTCAGCTTCCAGGCGCAGCACAGCGGCCGCGGCTCCTTCGTCGGCGCCTCGGCCAGCTTCCCGCTCACGCCGCGCCAGGGCATGAAGCCGGGCCTGGTCGAGATCGGCGGCACGGCGCAGTTCCCGCTCAATTTCCGCACGCGCGTGGGCTCGACCAACTACCTGTCGGCCGACGGCGGGGAGAACCTCGACTTCGCCTACGACGCGCAGCAGTTGCTGCTCAACCAGGGCCGCTTCAGCGCGGCCTACTTCGCCACCCAGCTCTACCGGATGCGCGACGCCTACCAGCGCTACGCGGCGCCCGAGCCGTCGAATCCGCGGCCGGCCTCGCCGACGGCCGCGCTCGATGCCGCCACGCCGCAGCCATGAATTCACGTGCCGCCGGCCGCGCAGGTTTCCGGATGCGCGCGGCCGGCGGCGTCTGGACGATTCACGAGATCACGGAGAACCACGATGAAGACGAATCACACGAAGCTGCGCGCCGCGCGGTGGATCGGCCTGGGTATCGTCGCGGCAGCCACGGTGGCGGCCTGCGGCGGCGGCGGGGATAGCGGCGGAGGCGGCCCGGTCGGGCCGCAGACCGTCGCCTCGGGCAAGATCAGCGGCACGGCCGCGGTGGGCGCGGCGATGGCGAATGCCTCGATCACCATCGCCTGCGCACAGGGCAACGGAGCCGGCACGGCCACCGCGAGCGGCGCCTATACGCTGAGCTTCGCGTTCAGCGGGCCGTGCTCGATCACCGGCAGCACCGGCTCGGCCACGCTGCACTCGCTGGCGAACGGCAGCGGCACCTTCAACGTCACGCCGCTCACCGAGCTGATGCTGGTCTACCTGGCGGCCGAGCTCGGCACCGATCTCAACGGGCTGCTCGCCGGCCTCGGCTCGAACACGGCCTACCAGGCCGCGGCGAGCAACAACGCGGATCTCGCCGCAGCGCAAGGCGGCGTGGCGGCGGTGCTGAAGAAGCTCTACGGCATCACGCTGTCCACCTCGGCCTTCCTGAGCACCGCGTTCACGCCGGGCCAGCCCGGCGCCGACGCGGACCTCGACGCGCTGCAGGCCGCCGGCGCCTTCACCAGCAACGGCACGCCCTCGGCCACGCTGCTCTCGGCGGTGGCGGCGGCCGGCACCACGGCGAACAGCCCGACCGGCGGCACCGGCGGCAGCACCAGCGGCACGCCCTGATCGAGCGCTCGCGCGACTGACGGCGCGAGTGCTCGCCGGCATCGACGGCCGGGCACGCGCCGTCTCAAGTTGTCATTTCACGCAATCGTTTGCGTTAAATATATTAAGTTATCCGATCCAGTCGTCATTCATCTGCCTACCTCTCTCATCGTTACGTAACGAGTCTTTTTGCACCGCGTAACGTAACGACGCGTTTCAGCATTGATACAAACGGTATCGTCGAGAACGAGCTTTTCGTTAATCCAATAAAGCATTGATAAAAATGGATTTTCAAAAGATTCGGCGTCAATTTTTCGAAATTCGATTCAATGGCATGTTTCATGCTTGATACACGCCGCGCCGATCGCTGCAGCGCACAACTGTCGTGACATGCAAGCTTGTGCGATGCCGGCGCGGGCGGCCGTGCCAGCCGCCTCGCCGTGCGCAGGCGTGATGCGGAAGCCCCGCATCGCGCCTCAAATGGTAGGAGAACGAAAGATTGTCTCGAATTGTCGAGCCGGCTTGCCGGCGGCATGCGCACGTGCCTCGACAGCGTCGACAGAAAGCATCGAGGCATCGCGGCGGCACACAAGAAAACAATTCTGAAAGACCGAGAAACGCAAGACTTTTTGAACGGGGTGGGGTGATGAGAGGCCTGATCTGGCGCCTGGTCGACGGTACGTTGATCATTGTCGGCGCGCTATGTGCATTGCATTTCGAACTGATGCCGCCTTCGGCATCGGCCGCCTCCGGCTTCGACGGCCTGCTGGTGGCCTTCGCCGTCGCGCTCGCGCTGTCGGTGTTCCCGGCCTGCGATACCTACGGGCTGTCCGGCGTGCGCTCGGTATTCAACCTGATCAGCCGCACCATCATCGCCTGGTTGTTCGTGCAGGCTTGCGGCTTCCTGCTGCTGTTCGTGCTGCATCGCCTGCACCTGGTCTCGCGCGTGTGGTTCCTCTACTGGACCATCACCAGCGGGCTCGGCATGCTGATCGCGCGCACGCTGGCGCTGACCGTGCTGAAGACGCTCTGGCGCTTCGGCGCACGCGCTCACGAGCTGGCGGCGCGCGCCGACATGCGCCTGGCCACGCACCTGGCGCGCCGCACCTTCAAGCGCGGATTCGACACCGCGCTGGTGATCCCGATGCTGGTGGCGCTCTCGCCGCTGTTCCTGATCCTCGCGCTGCTGGTGCGCCGCGACGGCGGCCCGGCGATCTACGGCCACCTGCGCGTCGGCCGCGACGGTCGCGCCTTCCGCTGCCTCAAGTTCCGCACCATGGTGACCAACAGCGATGCCGTGCTGCGCGAGCTGCTGGCGCGCGATCCACAGGCTCGCGCCGAATGGGAACGCGATTTCAAGCTCAGGCACGACGTGCGCGTCACCCGCGTCGGGCACTTCCTGCGCAGCACCAGCCTCGACGAACTGCCCCAGCTCTGGAACGTGCTGCGAGGCGAGATGAGCCTGGTCGGCCCGCGCCCGATCGTCGAGAAGGAGCTCGAGCGCTACGGCCTGGAGGTGCGCTACTACCTGATGGCCAAGCCCGGCATCACCGGGCTGTGGCAGGTGAGCGGGCGCAGCGATGTCGATTACGCGCGGCGTGTCTCGCTCGACGTGTCCTACGTGAAGCAGTGGTCGCCGATGCTCGACTTCGGAATCCTGCTGCGCACGGTGGGCGTGGTGATGCGGCGCGAGGGCGCCTACTGAACGGCGCGGGCTGCGATCTCAGCGCGCCGGCGCGCTGTTGTCGTAGACCGACGAGGCGCTCCAGCCGTCGTAGCGATAGGGGTTGGCCGCATCGTCGCTCGCGGCGGCGGCCGGCTTGGCGCGATAACGCGCCAGCTTCTGCCGGCTCGAATGCGTGGCGGCGTTGCCGGGCGTGAGGCCGGCGCGGCCCGGTGCGCGATAGGCGCGCGGCAGCGAGGCGCCGAGCGGCGCGGCGG
>NZ_VWWK01000109.1:0-24855 GCF_011753035.1 Burkholderia sp. Ax-1720
CGCGGCGCGCGGATTGGCCCGACCGGGCGGCGTCGGCATGCGCGGCGGCGAACGCGGCGAGGCGGGCCTCGAAGCCGGCGGGGGCCTCGCCCATCACGAAATCGTCGAGCACCGTGACCGGCGCATGGCGCGCCAGCCGTCGCGCGAGCCGGTTGGCGAAGGCACCGCCGTCGCCGATCAGCAGCAGCGGGGCGGCATCGTCCCCGGCGGTCGCGTCATCGGCGCCGGCACGCGCCGGTGCCGCCTCGGCCCATTCGTATTCGTAGAGCCAGGCGTCGAGGTCATCCTGCTTGCGATAGGCCTCGGGCGCCGCGTCCACGGCGGGGCGCGCGGCGGGCGCGTCGATCCAGCAGCGCACCTCGTCGAGCGGATGCGCCGGCAGCGCCACGACCTTGCCGCGCAGCTCGCCGTACAGCGGCCGCCAGTCGATCTCCATCCCGTTGACCCAGCATTGCCCGACCAGCGTGTCGAACCTCGTCGCCTCGGCACCGGGCAGCAAGGTGGGGAACGGCGCGACCTCGGCCGGCAAGGCGCGCGCCAGCGCGTTGACCAGCGACTTGCCCGGCCCGGCCTCCACCCAGGCGCCGAACGGCACCTGTTCGGCCAGCGTGGCCAGGCAGTCGCGGAACCGCACCGTGCCGCGCAGATGGCCGACCCAGTAATCGGGCGTCGCGAAGCGTTCGGGGCGATCGGCCCGTCCGTCGAGATTGGCGGCGATCGGAAAGCGCGGCGGATGCAGCGTGACGCCGTCGAACGCCGCGGCGAATTCCAGGCTGCTGGCCGTCATCAGATGCGAGTGGAAGGCGTGCGAGGTGGGCAGTCGCACGCTCGCCAGCTTGGCGTCGGCGAGCCGCGCGGCCAGCGCGTCGATCGCCGCCTCGCTGCCGCCGAGCACGCACGAGCTCTCGCTGTTGACCGTGCAGAGCGAGATTTCGGGGCCGAGGAACTCGGCCACCCGCGCCTCGTCGCACAGCACCGCGAGCATCGCGCCGCGCGGCGCACGGCTCATGATCCGCGCACGCGCGGCGACGATCCGCACCGCATCGTCGAGCTCGAACACCCCGGCCAGCGTCGCGGCCACGTATTCGCCGAGGCTGTGGCCGGCCGCGGCCGCCACCGGCAGGCCCATCTCGATCAGCAGCATACCGAGCGCGTATTCGAGCGTGAACAGATACGGTTGCAGCACGGCGGTGTCGCGCAGCGCCGCGTCGTCGGCCTCCAGCAGCGCGCGCGGATCGTCGCAACCGGCCGCCACGAAGCCTGCCGAGCAGGCGTCGAACAGTTCGCGGAACCGGCCGCCGCGCGCATGCAGCTCGCGTCCCATGCCGGCGTATTGCGTGCCCTGCCCCGGAAACAGCAGCACGGCCGGCGCATGGCGCCAGTCTGCGCCGGCCGCCAGGCGCACCGGCGAGCCGGCGCCGAACACCAGCGCGCGCCGCTCCGCGTGGTGCGCCCGGAACAACTGCGAGGTGTAGCGCGCGTCGCCCGGCGCCAGCGTGCCGGCCTCGAGCGCGTCCCGGCTGGCTTGCTCGATGCTCTCGAGCGCCTGCGGCGTGCGCGCCGAGAGCAGCAGCGGCCCGTTCGCGACACCGGTGGCCGGGCCGGGCTCGGGCGCCTGCTCGAGGATCACGTGAGCGTTGCTGCCGCCCACCCCGAGCGCGCTGACGGCGGCCCGGCGCGGCGTGCCGGCGGGCTCCGGCCAGGCTTCGGCGCGGGTCGGAATATAGAACGGCGAGCCCGCCAGCGTCAGTTCCGGGTTCGGCGTGCTGAAGCCGGCCAGCGGCGGACGGGTCCGATGCGCCAGGCACAGGGCGGCCTTCAGCACGCCCGCCAGGCCGGCCGCGACGTCGGTGTGGCCGATGTTCGCCTTGACCGAGCCGAGCGCGCAATAAGCCTGTTTGCCTTCGCCGCCGGCTTCGCCGTAGGCGTCGCGCAGCGCGCGGAACTCGATGGGGTCGCCGAGCGTGGTGCCGGTGCCGTGCGTTTCCAGGTAGCCGATGGTGGCCGGGTCGATGCCGCTGCGCTGGTAGGCGCGGCGGATCGCATCGGCCTGCCCGGCCACGCTCGGCGCCGTGTAGCCGGACTTGCGGGCGCCGTCGTTGTTGATCGCCGAACCCCGGATCACGCCGAGGATCGGGTCGCCGTCGCGGCGCGCGTCGGACAGGGCCTTGAGCGCGAGCACCACGGCGCCGTTGGTGAACACGGTGCCGCTCGCGGCCGCGTCGAACGGGCGGCAAATGCCGTCCTTGGCCAGCACGCCGTCGCGCTGGTACAGATAGCCGGCGTGCTGCGGGGCATGGATCGCCGCGGCGCCGACCAGGGCCATCCGGCACTGCCCGGTCAGGATCGCCACGCGCGCATTGTGCAGCGCCAGCAGCGACGACGAGCAGCCGGACTGGATCGACATCGCCGGGCCATGCAGGTCGAGCTTGTAGGCGATGCGGGTGGCGGCGCAATCGCCGCTGTTGCCGAATATCACGTCGGCGAGCGCGAGGCTGCCGGGCGGGTGGCCGCTCAGGTTGTTCAGCAGGTAGTGGGCGAAACCGACCGAGGCGAACACGCCCACCTCGCGGGTGCCGGCCCCTACCGCCTCGAGCAACTGGTGCGCGAGGGTCAGCAGCACGCGCTGCTGCGGATCGATCGCCTGCGCCTCGCGAAACGTGTAGCCGAAGAAGCGATAGTCGAAACGGTCGACGTCGTCGAGCACGCCGGCACGCCGCACGTACTCGGCCCGGGACGACAGCGCCGCGTCGACGCCGGCCTCCCGCAGCGCCGCGTCGGACAGGCTGCTGATGCAGTCCCTGCCCTCGATGATGTTGCGCCAGAAGGCGTCGATGCCGTCGGCGCCCGGCAGCCGCAGCCGGGCGCCGATCAATGCCACCTGTTCCATGGTGTCCTCAGGGTTGCGTGGTGAGCGTGAGCTGCCCGATCGTCATCTCGGGCGCGCGCACGCAATCGAGCAGGATCCGCATCAGTTCGGCTGCGAGATCGTCGATGGCGGCCGCGTCGAGTACGTCGTGGCTGTATTCGAGAAACAGTTCGGTCGAGCTGCCGAAATCGTTGACCTCGAGCGAGAGCTCGAACTTCGATCCGGTCGGCCGCAGCGGGATCTCGTGCACCGGCAGGCCGGCCATCGAGAACGCGTACATCGAGCGGTCGATGAAGTTGAAGAAGGTCTGGAACACCGGCGTGCGGCCCAGCGAGGCCTCGCTCACCAGCCGGCTCGCGACGGCCTCGAACGGCACGTCGGCGTACTCGTAGATCGCGAACAGCTCGCCGGTCACGCGCTCGACGAAGGCGTCGAGCCGCGCGGCGGGATCGAGCGCGATCGGCAGCACCACCGTATTGGTATGCAGGCCGATCTCCTGCAGCGTATCCGGCGTGCGGTTCATGGTGGCGAGACCGACGTTGACGGGCGACTCGCCGCTCGCCTGGTGCAGGGCCAGCGCGTAGGCACCCAGGAACAGCGCCGCCAGCGGGATGCCTCGATCGCGCGAATACCTGCCCAGCGCCTCGCGCAGCGGGGCGTCGATGACGATGGGCCGGCTCTCGCCCGCGAGGCTGCGCATCTCGGGGAACGGCGCGGCATAGGGCAATGCCAGCACGCGGTCGGCGAGTGCGAAGCGCTGGATCAGGGCATCGACGCGCGCCTCGGCCACGGGCTGGCGCGCGGCCGAGGCCGGCGCCACGGGCAGGCTCGCCGCGGCGGGATCGGCCAGCAGCGCCTCGTAGCGGGCGCCGAGTTCGCGCAGGAAGTTGCCGCAGCCGATGCCGTCGATCACGATGTGATGGAACAGCATGAATACCGCGTGGCCGCCGCCCTCGAGCGCGAAGGCATGCGCGCGCCAGAGCGGGCCGCTGCCGAGCGCGAACGGCTCGCGCAACCCGCGCTCCAGCACCGGGCGCAGCGCCGCGAAGCCGATGCGCGGATGGCGCGTGAACAAGGTCCCGGGCGGCAGGGGGACGCAGCGCTTGGCCAGGCCCCGGGCACTCGGTTCGAACACGGCGCGCAGCGACGGTTGCGCCGTCAGCACGTCGCGCAGCGCGCGTTCGAGCAGTTCGAGATCGAGGCCATCCGGGAATCGCAGGCCGACCGGAATGTTGTAGGTTTCCCTGACCACCGACACGCTGTCGAGGAAGTACAGCGCGCGCTCGCTCGCCGACGGCGACAGCGGGGCGTCTTCATGCGCTGCCGGTCCGGCGGCCGTTGCCGGCGTGCCGGGCGCCACCGGTGGAGGTTCCGCGCCGTGGGGCGCCATCGAAGCCGCATCCGGCTGGATGCCGCGCGCATCGGCGTGCCGCGGCGGCACGGCCGCATCGCCGGCCCCGCGCTCGTCCAGGCACGCGGCCAGCGCGAGCACGCTCGAGTGCGTCATGAAGGTTTCCAGGCCGATCTCGACGCCGAAGGCCTTGCGTAGCTGGGCGATGATGCGCACCGCGGACAGCGAGTGGCCGCCGAGCGCGACCAGGGTCGCGTTCGGATCGACCTGCTCGATGCCCAGCACCTGCGCATAGATGTCTTGCAGCGCCGCGGCTCGTGCGTCCAGCGCGAGCGCGCAAGCCGCCTCGCGGGCGTGGGCCGCGCCGGCCGCGGCCGGCGTATCGGCTGCCAGCGCGTCGAGCAGCGCCCTGCGATCGATCTTGCCGTTGGCATTGGTCGGCCAGGCGGCGGCCATCAGGATCCGCGCCGGCACCATATAGGCCGGCAGCCGTGCCGCCAGCGCGCCTAGCAGCGATGCCCCGTCCAGCGGCTCGCCGGCACGCGGCGCCACCCAGGCGACCAGCATCGGCTCGCCGGCCGCCGACGCACTCACCTGCACGATCGCCCGCCCCACTCCCTCCAACATTTCGAGCTGCCGCTCGATCTCGCCCAGTTCGACGCGGAAGCCGCGGATCTTGACTTGCCCGTCCTCGCGGCCGAGAAAATGCAGCGCGTCTTGCGCGTCGCGATAGGCGAAGTCGCCGGTCCGGTAGACGCGGCCCAGGCCCGGCAGCGTGACGAAGCGCTCCGCGCTCAGGTCCTCGCGGCCACGATAGCCGCGTGCCACGCCGTGCCCGCCGATCGCGATCTCGCCGCGGCTGAAGCGCGGCGCCGGCCGGCCCCGCACGTCGAGCAGGTGAATCGTGGTGTTGCCGAGCGGCTCGCCGAGCGTGACCTCGGCCGTCTCGGGGCCGGCCAGGGTCGACCAGATGGTCGCCTCGGTCGGCCCGTAGACGAGCCGCACCGAGGCGCAGGTCTCGCGCAGGAAGCCGAGAATCGATGCATCCACCGGCTCGCCGCCGCACAGCACGTGAAGCCGTGCGCTGCCGCGCCAGCCGCCCGCGCGCAACACGCTGAAGAACGACGGCGTGCCCTGCAGCCAGTCGATGCGCTCGTGTTCGAGCAGGCGCGCGAGCGCGTCGGCATCGAGCCGCACCGGCTCCGGGCAAGCCACCACGGTGCCGCCCGATACCAGCGGCCAGAGCATCTCCAGCAAGGAAATGTCGAAGCCGATGGTGGTGGTCGCCAGGATGCGGTGGCCGGTGCCGGCGGGCAGCCGCGCGCGCATCGCCAGCAGGAAACTCGCGAGGTTGCCCTGCGTGAGTTCGACGCCCTTGGGCGCGCCGGTCGAGCCCGAGGTGTAGATCAGGTAGGCCAGCGCGTCGGGGCTGCCGGCGGCGGCCTGGAACGGCGCGAGTTCGGGCGCGGCGAATACGGCGTCCGACAGCACCAGGGTGGGCGGATCGCCCGCGTCCGCTTCGCCGTCGCGGCAGAGCGCGGCCAGCCCGGCGTCGGCGACGATGCTCGCGCGCCGCGCGGGCGGCAGGTCGAGCGGCAAGGGCACGTAGGTCGCGCCGACCCGCCAGATGCCGAGCAGTGCCGCGAGCAGCGCGGCGCCGCGCGGCATCGCCACGCCGACGCGATCGCCGGGCGCGACGCCTGCCGCCGCGAGGCGATGCGCGACATGGTTGGCCGCCTCGTGCAGCGCACGCGCGGTGACATGCTGGCCCGGCCGGCCCGCGACCAGGCGCGCCGGCTGCGCGAGCAGCGCCGCATCGATCAGTGATGACGCGCAGTCGGACGGCGCCGCATCCGCGAGCCTCGCGTAGCGTTGCGCGAAGGCCGCGTCGTCGCTGAGCGCGAGATCGACGATGCGGCGCTCGGGATGGGCCAGCAACTGCGCCACGATGGTGTCGAAGTCGCGCGCGAACTGGCGCGCGACGGTCTCGCTCAACACCTCGGTGCGATATTCGAGGATCAGGTCGATGCTCTCGTCGCCGTCGTAGAGCAGCGCGAGGTCCTGTTTCGCGGCGCCCGTGAAGCAGGCGAGCTGTCGCGTCGCGATGCCGTCCAGATCGAGCATGTCGAGCTCGAAGCGCGCCGGGATCAGCGCCACGTTCAGGGCGGGCGCGGCGGCGTCGCCGAGCTGGCGCCGCGCGATCCGCATCAGGTCGACCTGCGGGAAATCGGCGATCGGCTTGGTCACCCGGCGCTGCTGCCGCATCTGCTCGAGCAGTGCCGCGGCGGTGAGCTGGTCGTCGATCGCCAGGCAGGCGGGCACGAAATTGATGAAGGAACCGAACATCCGGGCAAGGCCGGCCGCGCGCGTGTCGACCGGATAGGCGATCGACACCGCGTCGAGTTGCAGATAGCGATGCAGCAGCACGCCGAACGCGCTCATCAGCACGATGAAGGGCGTGGTGCGGGTCTGGCGCTGCACCTGTTTCAGATTGACGGGCAAGGTCCAGCGCAGTTGCGCCGCGCCGCTCGCGCCACCCGGTTCGCGCGCGAAGGCGAGCCGGCCGAAATCCACCCCGGTGGGGCGTCCCGCCAGTTGCTCGCGCCAGGCGGACTCGGCACGCTCGTGCTCGCCCGCCATCCAGCGCTCGCGCTCCAGCGCCAGTGCGTCGGCGAACGAGGGGCCGCCCGCGGCGGCGGCCCGATACGCATCGAGATCGCGATAGGCAGCGGACAGATCGGCGAGCAGCATCGCCGCGGAGGCGCCATCCACGCACACGTGATGGATATTGAGCACCAGCCGATAGGCATCGGCACCGGTTCGGATCAACAGGAAACGATGCACCGGCTCGGCCGTCAGATCGAACGGCGCACGCACGCAGGCCTCGATCGCGGCGGCCGTGCGCACGTCGCGCGTGGCCGCATCCAGCTCGGCGAAATCGACTCGCGCGAGCGTGTCTGGCGATGCGGGTGCCGGCGTCTGCCGGGGAATGCCGTCGCGTTCCGCGAAGCGCATGCGGATCGCGGGATGCGCTTCGGCCACGGCCGTGAATGCCTCGGCCAGCCGCTCGACATCGAGCGGGCCGTGGATGTCGAACAACAGCGGATTGTTGTACGCCGGATCGTCCGGCGCGTATTTCCATTGCAGCCACATCGCCATCTGACTGTTCGTCAACGGCAATGCCGGCTCGAGCGCTGAGGGCATGCGACGTTCCTGGAGTGAAGGAGGAAAGGCGGAAGAAAATCGTTCGCTTGATTGCGTGAAACAGCGTAACGCGCATCGTCCTCACCAGAAACTATGAGAACTTATAGGTAGGTTTCGCGCGCCTGGCCATTGCGGCGCGAACGCGGGCCGGTTATGGTTCGCCACCAACCTGTCCGACGGATGCCCGACGATGCTCAATCCCCTGCTCGACCCGCACGCGCTTCCCGATCCCGATGCCATCCTCGACCACCATCTCGGCCCCGCGCTCGACACCTGCATCGCCGCGCTCGACCATGCCGTCGCGCGTGCCCGCGATGCCGGCGAGCCGGCCACCTGGGCCAGCGTCGCGCGCCCGGTGAGCGCGGCCCTCGATGCGCTCGACACGGTGACCGAGCGCATCGAGCACCTGTTGTCGATCCGCGATTCGGCCGAACTGCGCACGGCGTATGGCCAGTCGATCGGCGCCCTGGCCGCCGCGCGTGCCCGGTTTCGCCAGGACGAGGCGCTACTGGCCCGCTATCGCGCGCTGGCCGCGTCGCCGAGCTTCGATGCTCTCTCGCCGGCACGCAAGCGGGTGGTTCGACAACTGATCGACGAGGCGCTCGCGGCGGGATGCGGGCTCGCGCCGCAAGCACGCATTCGACTCAATGCCGTGCGAGAACGCTTGGCAGTGCTATCGAAACGATTCCTGGACAATCTCGGCGATGCGACACGCGCCTACGCCTGCCACATCACGGACCCGGCAGAGCTGGACGGGCTGCCCGAGGCAACCCGCCAGGCCGCTCGCGCGGCAGCCTCGCGCGCGGGCAGCGAGGGCCATCGCCTCACGCTCGACTACGCGATCTACGACGACGTGATGCGCTTCGCGACGCGGCGCACGCTGCGCGAGCGGATGTATCGCGCGCGAACGACGCGTGCCTCGCTGCCCGGCGTCGAGCATGCGAACGGCCAGGCGAGCTGGGACAACGGCCCGGTGATCGGGGAGATCCTCGCGCTGCGCCAGGAGGATGCGCGCCTGCGAGGCCATCGCGACTTCGCCACGGCTTCGCTGGGCCGCATGATGGCCGGCACGCCGCAACACGCTCGCGCCTTCCTCGACGACCTGCACCAACGCAGCCTCGCGCGCGCGAGAGAGGAATGGCAGGCCTTGTGCGAGTCGGCGAGCGAGGCCTTCGGTCTCGCCGAACCGGCACCCGCCGATCTCGCCTTCCTGGCCGAGCGCTTGCGCGCGCGCGAGCACGGCGTGTCGAGCGACGAGGTGCGACGCTATTTTCCCGAGCCGGTGGTGCTGCGCGGCCTGTTCGCGCTGATCTCGCGGCTGTTCGGCATCGCGCTGCGCGAGGAAGCCGGCGTTTCCACCCAACACGGCATCCGGCTGATGCGCGTGGAGGATGTCGACGGCCGGCTGCTCGCTCATTGCCGGCTCGATCTGCATGCCCGCCCGGGCAAGCGCGACGGCGCCTGGTCGGCGAGCGGCCGCGCGCGCGGCCGGCACGACGACGGCAGCCCGCGCACGCCGGTCGCGCATCTGATCTGCAACCTCGCGGCGACGGACGACGCGCCGCCTTGCTTCACGTTCGAGCAGGTCGTCACGCTGTTTCACGAAATGGGCCACTGCCTGCACCACATGCTGACCAGCGTGGACGAGAGTGCCGTGGCCGGCACGCGCGGGGTCGAGTGGGACGCGATCGAGTTTCCGTCGCAATGGCTCGAATACTTCTGCCAGGATCGCGAGGTGGTGGCCTCGCTGAGCGCGCATGTGGACACCGGGGAGCCGCTTCCCGACGCGCTGCTCGATCGCCTGTGCGCCGCGCGGCGCATCGACCGCCATATCGAGCTGGTGCACCAGATCGCGCTGTCGATGCAGGACCTCGCGCTGCATTCGGCCGATGACGAAGCAGCAGGCGCTGCCTGGCAGGCGCGCGCCGCCGCGCTGCACCAGCGTTACGAGGTGGTGCCGCTCGATCCGCTGGCGCACACGCTGCACACCTTCAGCCATGTGTTCGCGGGCCCCTATGCCGCCGCGTACTACAGCTATCTGTGGGCGCGCGTGCTCGCAGCCGACGCCCATGCCGCCTTCGAGGAGGCGCGGGCCGCGGGCGGCGAGGCCGGCCTGCGCGAGGCGGGGCGGCGCTTCCGCCGCGAGATCCTGGAGCCGGGCGGCAGCCGGCCGGCGCTGGCGTCGTTCGTCGCGTTCCGCGGCCGCGCGCCGGACCCCGAGGCCTTGCTGCGCGAACAATACGACACCGCCTGAGTGCGTCTGGCCTCCCCGTGGCCGAGGCTGCATGACGACGGCGTGATGACGGCGTGATGCGCGAAGCGAACGAAAGGCCTCGGCCAGGGCCTAATTCGTGAATTGTTCAGCCAGGCCGTTCATTGTTTTCAAGCCCAGGGGCTTGGTCCGCGAGGGAACTCCGTTTAGCCTCTCGAACTTCCCTTTAGCCTGGCCGCATCATGCAAGTCGATACTCCCCCATATTCCTCCGGCACCGACCCGACCGCGACGTCCCTGCGTCAGTGGCTGGCCGTGATCGCCGTGGCGATCAGCGCCTTCGCCTTCGTGACCTCCGAATTCCTGCCGGTGGGCCTGCTGCCGGCGATCGCCCACGATCTCGGCGTGTCCTCGGGCGTGGCCGGGCTGATGGTGACCACGCCCGGCGTGGTGGCGGCCATCTTCGCGCCGACGCTGATCATCGGCGCCGGCCGCCTGGACCGCCGTTATGCCTTCCTGATGCTCACCGCGGCGCTGCTGGTGGCGAACCTGGTCTGCGCGCTGGCCGGCAATCTCGGTGTGATGCTGGTGGGTCGCGCCCTGCTCGGTGCCGCGCTCGGCGGCTTCTGGACGCTCGCGACGGCGGCGGCCCCGCGCCTCGTGCAGCCCAGGGACACGGCCAAGGCCACCGCCATCATCCTGACCGGCGTGACCTGCGCGACGGTGATCGGCGTGCCGCTGGGCACCTTCATCGCCTCGTTCGCGTCCTGGCGCGCCTCGTTCGCCGTGACGGCGGGCCTGGTCGCGCTGGCGCTGGTGGCGCAGACGGTGCTGGTGCCGTCGCTGCCCTCGGCCTCGGCGCTGCGCATCGCCGATTTCCGCACGCTGCTGGGCCGCTCGCATACGCGTTCGAGCATGCTGATGGTCGCGCTGGTGTTCGGCGCGCATTTCTCGACCTACACCTATATCGCGCCGCTGCTGGAGCAGGACTTCTCAGTCAATGGCCTCACCTTGCTGCTGTTCGGCTTCGGCCTGATCGGCTTCGTCTCCAACGCGCTGATGTCGATGGTGGTGTCGAACCACCTGAAGCGCTCGTCGATGCTGATGATCGTGCTGCTGATGGGCGCGATGGCGGCGATGCTGTTCCTCGAGCATTCGCGGATCGGCGAGACCGCCGGCATCCTGCTCTGGGGCATCGCCTTCGGCGCCCTGCCGCTCTGCTTCAGCGTCTGGATCCAGCGCGCGGCGGCGGACCTGCCGGAAGTGGGTTCGGCGATGTTCGTCAGCATCATCCAGGTCGCCATCGCGGTGGGGTCGGCCGCAGGCGGCACCATCGTCGACCGCGCCGGCGTGCGGGCCGACTTCGTGCCGGGCCTGGCGCTCGCCCTGCTCGGCCTGGTGCTGCTGTATCGGCTCGCCTCGCCGCAGCTTCCCCAGGCGGCGGCCGTCGTCGGCGCCGAGCCGGTGCCGCGCGAGTGCGCCGAGGCGGTCTGATCCGCCTTCCCGTCCCGGCCGCGCCTTGCGTCGGCCGGGGCTTGCCGGTGCCTCAGGCGAGGTTGGTGGAGTGACTGGCGACCAGCAGCCAGGCCCGCGCATCGTTCGCCCTGCTCCACACGGACGTCGCGCTGAGCTGGCGCGCGAGCGTCTGGCCCGATGATTTCACGGTCATCGACACGGCCAGCAGCCGGTTGAGGATCACGACATCGCCCTCGACCACGGCCTGCTCGTCCTTCACGACCTCGACCGAGTGATAGGTGTATTCCGCGCTGGCCAGCGCGGCCAGGTAGGTGTCGCGCGAGTCGACCAGGCCGCTCGAGTGCACGTAGATGAGCCGCGGGTCCAGCAGCGCCGCGATGGCGTCGAGCTCGCCTGCCTGCATCGCGTCGAATCGTTTTCCTTCAAGTGCGCGAACTTCGTCGAGTACGTTCAAGACTGCTCCTGGGGTTGGGGTTGCCGATGCGCTTCGCGCGCCATGCCGCGGACCGCGGCGATCCTCATGCTGGCCGAAAGTGTATCCCGGCGCCCTCGCTCGCCGCGCGAGTCCCCTACTTCGCCTTTTCGCGCTCGCTTCCGCTCGACGTCCGTCTTCCGGGCTGCATGCCGGCTTGCCTTGCCTGTCACGAAAACATAAGACATCAGACAACAAATCTCTTGGATTTGTACCGTGAAGGGATGATGAAGGCTTGGTGCATACCCGTAGGTGCAGTATCCAATCGCCAGAAAAGCGAATGATTTAGAATTAAATTCCCAAATTAAAACAAATATAAGATTGATGTTTTATTTCGAGTGATGCCACCGTATTCGGCACGCGAGTCGTCTCTTCCGGCTCATCATCAGTCATCTTTCATTTATCCAGTTGTCGTTATAGGATGACTGACCATAAAGCGGCTCACACGACGAGCGCGGCCCAGCCCTTCGACGACGCGAATCGAACACCCGGCGATTCGCCGTCCGCCACCCGATACCAAGCCGATACCAACCCGGCATCGTCAATGCACGATGCCCATTCAGGAGACACCCTTCCATGACATCCTCCTCACGGACGCGATGCGCGCGTCTGCTGTGCCTGCTCGCGGCCTCGTTCGCGGCAGCGGCCGCGCTGAGCGCCTGCGGCGGCGACGATTCGAGTCCGCCGGCCACGGCCAGCACGCCACCTGCCGCCAACAGCGTGTTCCAGGTCGGCACCACCACGTTCGACGCCAACCTGCCGGCCGAGCCGAGCCTGCCCACCGACGCGCAGGTCTGCAGCACCCTGGAGGCCGGCAACACGCTGGTCAGCCGTCCGGACGGCTCGCTGCCGCCGGAAGCGGATCCGTCGGTGGCCGGCGTCGGCAAGGCGGTGTCGCCGGCCACGGCCAATCCCGACCAGGCGCGCATCCAGGCCGCGCTCGACGCCTGCGGCGCTTCGGTCGACGCCGAAGTCGGCCCGGCCATCGCGGCCGCCGACGCCTCGGCCACCGCCGCGCAAAAAGCCGCCGCCGTCGCGAACCTCAATATCGCGGGCGCGTCCGGCGAGGAGCTGGCCAAGCCCAGGTACCGGGCCGGCAAGTTCGCGGTACGCCTCGTCGTCAACAGCAGCGGCCCCGGCAACGGCTTCATCAGCGGCCCCCTCACCCTGCCCTCGGGCGTCACGCTGTGGATCGACAAGGGCGTCACGCTGTACGCCTCGCGCGACGTAAAAGCCTATGCGCCGAGCCTCGCCGGCCCCTATTGCGGCAACACGGCGGTCAGCGCGACCAAGGCCGGCAGCTCGTCGAACTGCCTGGCCCTGATCACGGGCACCAACCTCGTCAACTCGGGCGTGGTGGGCGACGGCCGCATCGACGGACGCGGCTACGCGGAAATCGTGACGTCGGACGCGAAATATCCGCTGATGAAGGTCGACCTGAGCTGCTCGAATACCTATGCCGCCTACAAGACCGGCACGGTGGCGCCCGACGGCACCGCCTGCGACAACGGCGGCACGGTGGTCGATTCGAAATCCTCGGTACGCAACATGAGCTGGTGGGACCTGGCCTACCTGGGCAACATGGTGCAGAACGGCACGACGGGCACCGCCTCGCAATCGAACTTCCGGCTGATGGTGTTCAACTACGCGAAGAACCTCACGCTGTATCGCATCACGCTCAACAACAGCCCGAACTTCCACGTGGTGCCGAGCGGCGTGGACGGCCTGACGGTCTGGGGCGTGAAGGTGCAGACGCCGACGCTGGCCGCGTTCGCGAACCCGGCGGGCAACGGCAATCCGCTCTACACCGGGCAGACCTTCGGCGAGGACAACGTCAAGAACACCGACGCCTTCGATCCGGGCTCCGCGTCCAAGCCGACCTCGGTCGCGCTGTCGACGGGCAGCACCACCGCGAGCGCGAGCGGCGCGATCTCGTTCGACGGCTACCTGAAGAACTTCGTGTTCGCCTACAACTACGTGAGCACGGGCGACGACGACATCGCGCTCAAGGGCAGCAACAATCCGGCGCCGGCGGGCTCGGGGCTGTTCGGGGTGGACGGCAACCGCGACGTGCGCTCGGACCGCAAGTGGGGCATCGTGATCGCCCATAACCATATCTACTGGGGGCACGGCATCTCGATCGGCAGCGAGACCAATGCCGGCGTGACCAACGTGCAGGTCTACGACAACGCCTTCCGGGATTCGGAGGAAGGCCTGCGCATCAAGTCGGACTACGCACGCGGCGGCGAGGTGAGCAACATCAACTACTCGAACATCTGCATCCGCGACGCGACCAATGCCCTGTTGTTCACGCCGTACTACAGCACCAAGGCGCTGCCCGCGGGCGGCCCGCTGTATCCGAATTTCCACGACATCTCGATCTCGAACGTGGTGATCTCGGGCACGGCCGGCGTCAAGCTGCAGGGCTTCGAGGCCAATACCGGCGGCTACGGCGAACCGGCCTTCCCGCTGGTGATGACGCTGAGCAACGTGGTGGCCGATTCCCCGAACAGCATCTCGGTGATCGCCTCGGACGCCAGGCTGACGCTGCAGAACGTCAACCTGCCGATCTTCGCCTCGGCCGCCAATCGCGTGGCGGTAAACGGCTCGGCCACGCAGGACCTGGGCTCCAGCAGCGTGCTCGACTGCAGCAAGGCCTTCGTCGACTTCCCCGGCATCGACCAGTCGAACCCGTTCGGCACCACCTGGGCGCCGTCGCTGTGAGCGTTCGATGAAGCGGTGAGCGGATCGCGGATTGGCGGGGTGGACGGCGCCAGACGCATCCCGGGCATCCCGGGCATCGCCCAATTTTGATCGGCTATGATCCGGGAAAACCCGAGCCGCCCGCCGCGAGCCCTACCCTGGGCGCCACGCTGGCGGCCCGGAACACACGCCTGACCAGGCGCCGCCCGCCGCCGGCAACCCCGGCCAAGGCGCGCCGCAGGCTCGTTCAACGCCGGGCCCCTCGCGCCCGGCCATCGCCATGCCGGCCACAAGCCGGTTTGTCGATATGCCCGGATATCGTCGACCATGATCGCCGCCGCCTGCTCACGCGCGCTGACCCGCGCCCGCCTCCAGGATCCCGATTTCACCCGCCTGCGCGCCGCCTCGCGCTCCACGCTCGCCTGCCTGCTGAGCGCCGGCCTCGGCGTCGGCTGGGCGCTCCACCACCAGATGATGCCGACCGTCGCCGTGCCGGGCGCCCTGTTCGCGATGATCGCCCCGCTGTTCCTGCGCGAGCCGCGCTGGTCGGGCTGGCTGGTCTCGCTGGTCACCCTTTGCCTCTGCGCCGGCGCGTCCCTCGCTGCCGCGGCGGCGCTCGCCCCCTATCCCGCGCTGCGCATCGCGGGTTCGCTGGCGGTGGTCTTCGTCGGGCTGCTGTGCCAGACGCTGGGCGCACGCGCGGTCGGCGCCGGCCTGCTCGGCCTGGTCAGCTTCTATCTGGGCCTCTATCTGCACCCGTCCGGCGCGCTGCTGGTCGAGATGCTGGGGATCATGACGCTCGCCGCGGGGATCGTGACCCTGGTCGGGCGCATCCTCGTTCCGGTCGCGCCAGGTGGTCCGGCGGAGGCGATCCAGCCACTGGGCCACGGCATCGAGGCCGGCACCGGCTGGCGCCGGGCCCTGCATCGCCTGGCCGAGCTCGTCGTCAGCGGACGGCTCACCGGGAAGCCGCTCGGCCCCTCGCTCGCCCATCGCCTGCACCGCCTGGCATGGCGCCCGGCGCTGGTGGCGACCGCCGCCGCCCTGCTCGCCATGCTGGCGGGCGGCAGCCTGTCGGCGGACCGTTCGATGTGGGCGGTGATCAGCACCTTCGTCGTCTTTCTCGGCACCACCTCGCGCCAGGGCACGCGCGTGCGCGTCTTCAAGCGGATCGCCGGAACCCTGGCCGGCGCCGCGGCCAGCGTGCTGTGCGTGAACTGGTGCGGGCACCAGCCCTGGCTGCTGATCGCCGCGATGGCCTTGTCGGTGTTCGGCTGGGCGTACCACATCCTGCACGCCTATACGCGCGGCGTGTTCTTCATCACCACGCTGGTGGGGCTGGTCTATGGCCAGCTCGGTTTCGCCATCCTGCCGCTGGCGCGGCTGCGCATCGAGGAAGTCCTGGCGGGTTGCCTGGTCTCGCTCGCCCTGGCGCTGTGGCTGATGCCCTCGGCGGTCGGGCAGGCTCCCGCCGTGCCGCAGCGGCACTGAACCGGAACGCCCGCGGGCGCCAAGACCGGGATCGGGCAGATTGTCGGGCAAGCGCGTATCGTGTCGCCTACCCGTCACTGCGCCGATCGACCATGACCCTCTCCTCCCGCGCTCCCAAGCTTTCCACCGTCCCACGCTTCGCGGCGGCATCGATCGCCGCCGCGCTGATCGCGCTCGGCCTGGGCGCCTGCGCGCAGCCGCCCGCGGCGAACGCCGGCGCCGTGGATACGGCGGCCACCGTGCCGCCCGCCGTGTCGCTCGACGCCGCGATCGCCGGCACCCAGCGCAGCGATGCCGCGCGCGCCCGCGACCGCTATCGCCACCCGGGCGCGACGCTGCGCTTCTTCGGCCTGGATGCCGATCAAACGGTGCTGGAGATCGCGCCGGGCGGCGGCTGGTACACCGATATCCTCGCGCCCGTGCTGCGCGGCAAGGGGCGCCTGTACGAGGCCGAATACATCGGCCCCGCGCCCGAGCCCGAAGCCGAGCGCCGGGGCGATCTCGCCTATGCGCGCAAGCTGGCCGCGCATCCGGAAATCTACGGCCCGGTGGCGATCGGCAACCTGCGGGACGGCCGCTTCTCCGGCTTCGACGCGCAAGGGCATGTCGATACCGTGCTCACCTTCCGCAATATCCACAACTGGATCAAGGACGGCCAGATCGACGCGAACCTGCGCGCCTTTTACGACGCCTTGAAGCCCGGCGGCGTGCTGGGTGTGGAGGAGCATCGCGCCCGCCCGGGAACGTCCCTGCAGCGCATGATCGATTCGGGTTACGTGACCGAGGCCTACGTGATCGAGCATGCCCGGGCCGCCGGCTTCGTGCTGGCCGGGCGCAGCGAGATCAACGCCAACCCGCGCGACACCACCGATCATCCGCACGGCGTCTGGTCCTTGCCGCCGACCTACGCGGGCGGCGACACCGATCGCGCGCAATACGCGGAGATCGGCGAATCGGATCGCATGACGCTGAAGTTCGTGAAGCCGTAAGGGCAACGCATCGCCGGGAACCGGCCGGCCGGGCCCCCGCGCCCGGCCCCTTGCGCGCGCGGGCCTATCCGGCGCCTTTCATTTCCCCATCCGCCTGCCGACAATTGGATTCGCATTATCGCCAGATCGATCGGCAATCTTGAATGAAGCCGCGATTCGTTCCATTTTCATTGGGATTCTCGCGGAATTTTTACATCCGCATATCGGCCGAATTCGACAAATATTACCGCCGGCAAAACATTTTAGAAGCCATCAAAAAAAGTTTGACTTACGAAATATTTCACGGCACTCTGCTTGCCAATCGAGGTGTTGCGGATTAATTGTTGCAATTCCGACAAATAGCCGACAATCGCATGTAAATAGAATTACTCGATGGAGAGGGCCGCTTCCGATGTTTTCAAACGCCTGTCGATACACGCTGCGCCGGTAAGCCACGGCCCAGCGGGGCGGTATTCCGCCCGATCGGCCGCATGTGCCGAATCCGCCGAATCCGCGATTCAACGATTTCCGTCGATTGTTTTCGGCGCCGCATTTGCACGCCTTGAATCGATCGGCCGAATTGGATGAATTGAATCCTGATTGAAAATGATTTTCGACAATCGATATTGTCGAGGGGCTTTGTTTTTTTCAATAAAAGCCCGATTCAGCAATTACCGAATTACCGATTGGTCTCGCGGGAGACGGGCCGTGACGGCCCGACGAGGGGGGTACTCTCGTCGAATCCATGTGAAGCCATCGAAAAAGAACTTCGCCGCTCAGGCAAGTGGTCCACGGCAGGCATTCCACCATCCGTCCTGCCGCGGATTGTCGTTCGAGAAGTCGTGGCCCGGGCCCACAAGGCCCGAACCCAACACACCTAGCTTCCACTGGAGATACAGATGCGATCGAGGACATGGCTTGACATGCAATACGTGGTTCGCGCAACGCTGCTGACGAGCGCGGCCGTCTTGATCGGCGCGGTGCCGGTCTCGTCCGCCTACGCGGGACAGGCCGCCAATGCGTTCGTCGACCAGGCGCAGGTCCAGGCCGACACGGCGGCGCAGGCATCGTGGCGCGAGAACGTCCGGCAATCGGCGCCGCGCGGCGAAGGCTGCTATCACGCGTCCTATCCCAACCTCAAATGGGACAAGGTGGCCTGCGGCCCGGTATCGGGTTATCACTCCTCGCGTCGCAGCAGCGCCGCGCGGCTGGGCGAGCAGAAGCTGCGCAGCAGCGGCCAGCAGGTGGTGGGCAACGGTTTCGACTACGCGATCCAGGCGCCCGGCGGCCAGCTGATCAGCGAGGTGGTGGGCAGCTTCCCGACGGTCAGCGGCGTGACATCGGAAAAAGGCGCCAACGTGCCGTTCGGCTCGAGCGAAAGCGACGGCATCACCGGCGCGAACCAGTACACGCTGCAGCTCAACACCAATTTCGTCGACCAGTCGGCCGCCTGTAACGGCTTCTCGGGCTGCCTGGCCTGGCAGCAATACATCCTGGTCTCGGACGACGTGAATTCGGCCGGCACGGCGCTGACCGGCACCTCCGACGTGTTCATCCAGACCTGGCTCGAGAACTACGGCCAGGACGTGGACGGCGGCAACACCAACATCTGCCCGAGCGGCTACATCGACGCCGGTGCCGACCAGAGCGGCCAGGGCGACGACTGCTTCCGCAACAGCCCGTCGGTGGTGGTCGCCAAGCAGATCCCGATCACGCAACTGGCCAGCCTGAAGCTCGCGGGCACGGCGACGGCCAACGGCACCGACACGGCCACCGTCACCTTCGGCACGCAGGCCTTCAGCTCCTCGGTGCGCGACAGCGTCTCCGATATCGCCAACGGCTGGACCCAGGCCGAGTTCAACATCGTCGGCAACGCCGGCGGCTCGCGCGCCGACTTCAACAAGGGCGCCTCGGTCACCGTCAAGCTGGCCGTCACCGACGGCTCCTCGGCCGCGCCGAGCTGCATCGGCCCGAACAACGGCGGCAGCACCGGCGAGACCAACAACCTGAGCCTCGGCAAGTGCACGGCCTCGGCCGGCTCGGGTTCGAGCTCGCCGGCGATCCAGTTCACGGAATCGGATTGATCGCCTGGATGTCTCGATGAAATGAGGCAAGCGCCGGGAACAGGCATGTTCCCGGCGCTTGCTCGTTGATCAGGGTGCCGACCTGCTCGTATTCACTCTGCGCTTGCGGCCATTCCTCGGTCGCGCAATTCAGTGGCATGGTCTTCGCGCTGGTGCGCCCCTGGCCTGTGAAGCGGAAGCGGGACTCGCGCCAGGCCGGGTCGGTGGCGAGGTAGCAGGCCTCGTCGTTGACATGGCGGCCGCTTCGAGCGGCCGCCATCGATCGGATCAGGCCAGGCTTACCAGCCCACGGTGACCGTCGCCACGGTCGGGTTGGTGCCGACCAGCGAGGAGCTGAAGCCGCCCACGTCGTCGTAGGAGAAGCCGTAGCTCAGGTTGTTGATGGCATGCGCATGCCAGAACTGCGCATACGAGTTGGTTGGCTGCGAGGCATAAAAGGCGCTCGGGCTGGTCCACAGCGCCGCGTTCTCGGCGACATGGCGGTTGATCGCCGCGCTGACCTGCGCCTGGATCTGCAACTGCTTGGCGGTGGGCACGCCCGGCGCCGCGTTCGAGGCGTCGTTGAACACGCCATTGCCGAGCAGCACCTCGCTGGTGGTCGGCTTGTGGTTGATGTAGTAGGTGCCCTGCCCGTCGGTGAACTGGAACTGCCCGTTCACCACATGGCCGCTGAAGGTGCCTTGCGCGTCGGTGAAGGTGAGGGTCTGGGTGCTGTACAGGTTCCAGATCGACTGGATGTAGCTGTCCAGGTAGTTGGCGTTCGCACCGCCCGCCTTGAAGCTGCCGTGCGCGGGCGCGACGATCCGGTACGGCGCCTGGCTCAGGCCCTGGAACGGCGCCGGCACCTGGTTCTGGTAGGCCTGGAACAGCGCCGCGCGCGATTCGGTCTCGCCCACCGTCTGGTCGAAGCCGCCCTGGCCCTGCAGGCGCAGCCGCAGCGGGAAGCCGAACTGATCGACCCGCGTGGTATTGCCGAAGAAATTGGCGCCGTTGCTGTCGAATTCGACGAAATCGAATACCACGTCGATATTCGGATCGGTCGGATTCTCGATATTGGGACCGGTATAACCGGTGGCGGGATTACCGACCGCCTGCAGATACAGGGTGCTGCCCACCGTCAGATACAGGCGCGCGGAGGTGATGGCCGCCACCGTCACCGACTTGCATTGCGAAAAGGGAATCGAGTAATTCGCGTAACCGATGCCGTTCTTGGTTTGCGCGGAATTGTCGTTCGAACTCATCGGAATCAGGTTGCCGGCGCAATTCACATGCACATAGGCATTGTTGTGCGCCGGGTCCATGCCCACCAGGGTCCAGTACACCTTGCTGTCCGGGTAGGCGCCGTTGGTGCCGTTGACCAGGTTGAAGGTGGTGCCGGCAGCCATCGCCTGCGACGCCGTCACGCCGCCGAACAACAACGCGGCCAGCAGCTTGGCCACTAATTGGGATTTTACTTTTTTCATCTCTTTCTCCGTATTGGTGACAACAGGATAAAGAGCGGCCGAGAATGTCTTTTTGATATACCCCTGCGCTACCGCGGCTCGCCGCTCAATGCTCAGGATGTGAAAACTGAAACGAAGACTGATCAATAAATGGCAACAGCCATTGAATGGCTCATCGATTAAGCCGCCGGCGATATGAACATAGGCCCGATGCCTTGTCAAACGGCTTGTTTAATTGTTTTCAGGCGGGCGGATATTCGGCTTGTTTCGGGAAAATCGATAAACAGGCCGCGCGCCGGCCGGCGTTCAGGCAAACAGCCCCAGCAGGCTCGCGAAGCCGGTCAGCAGGACCGACACCGCGGTCCATTGCGCGGCGCGCTGGTTGAGCCGGGCCGAGACGTCGGCGGCCTGCAGCAGGCCGACCAGCCAGCCCGCCTGCGACTGCAAGGCGTCGACCGGTTCGAACCCGCCCTCGTGTTTGCTCCAGGCGGGATCGACTCCCGCCTCGCTGGCGCGATACCACCAGAAGGCGGCAATCATGCCGGCGGCGAAACCGGCCAGCGTGAGGCACAGCACGGCGATGCGCAGCGGATTCATGGGCGAGCTCCGGGGCGGGATGTTTCGCGATCGACTCATGGACAACCCGAATCGACAACGGGCCTGTCATGGCGATTAAGCAATCGATAATTCAATAGGCAGCAGGATAATAGTCGATAAGCATTCCGTTAAAACCAGCCGCTGTAAAAATGTCACACAAATTGATATTTTCTGCTGTAGTCTTGCGCTTGCCATCGCGCTGGACGGAGACCACCAGCCAGTAAATCAGCCGATCGGCAATCGATTTTCCGGGATTTTCAGCTGCCGGCGCATTCATCGCGAATGCGCGCCCGCGGCATGATTTCGTCGAATCGAAAACAAGCTTCCGGATCGAGCACGGGTGAAGTCGGCCAATATGGCCTGCCGGCCGGAAGATTTCAAAAAATGCAGTCCGTCTTTTCCGTATTCGGGAAAGCATGGATCAAGTCCCCCATCGAGGCCTGTATGGATACGCCGGTGCACGTTTCAGGCAGCATTCCCCAGAACCCGCCCCTCATCAGCGATCGCGACCTGTCCCATCTCGCCGCCGACCAGGCCGCCCTGCGCGCGCTGGTCCAGGCGGCGGTGAACGTCGAGTTGTTCACCGTCCCGATCTACATGTGCGCGATGAAGTCGATCCAGGGCACGCATGCGATCAACGCCAAGGACATCTCCTACTACCAGGGACGCGTCTGGCCGGGCCGCTCGATCGGCCAGATCCCGGCGGCACCGCCCGTCGAGCTGGCGAACCAGACCGCCTACAACCTGCTGTTCTCGGTGTTCATCGACGAGATGCTGCACCTGCAGATGGCGGCCAACCTGTGCTCGGCGCTGGGCGTCAAGCCGAACTTCAACAGCCCGGCCCTGCAGGACGAGCAATACAACTGGATCTGCTACGGCCCGGACAAGACGGTGATCCCGCACATCATCGATCTCAGGGACCTCAAGCCGAACCCGGTGAACCCGGTTCCCGCCGCGGTCGATCTCACCGCGCTGACGCCCTCGCAGACGGCGCTGTTCGAGATCATCGAGCAGGATCACGCCACCGCGCTGGCCAGCATCAAGCCCTCGACCGGCTATTTCCCGGCCGTCCCGTTCGACGGCTGGACCGCGCAGAGCACCGAGGTCGACCTGCCGATGTTCGGCACCATCGGCTGGATGTACTACTGCCTGCTGCAGTACACCAACATCGCCTATACCGACGGCCAGACGCTGTGGGAGAAGTGCTTCGCGGGCGCGGTCGGCCAGCGCGACCTGTTCAACAGCAAGAGCTCGGGCCACCCGATGGCCGAGTATCCCGGCATGCCGTCGCAGATCACCTTCACGGGCGCGCTCGACGCCCACATCCAGGCGATGCTGATGATGTGGGCCATCTGCGACCAGGGCGAAGGCGGCATCGACTGGGACACCATCCAGGCCTTCATCGGCAAGGTCCAGCGGCGCATGGCGCTGGCCGCGGCCAATGCCAACGTGCTGGTGCAGTTCCAGCCGAGCCAGCCGGCCCTGGAAGCCGACTACCCGTCCTACAGCGATACCGGCACGCAGGAGCCGCATAGCGACGACGCCACGGCGCGCGTGCCGAACGGCACGCTCAACCACTTCGAGCGCTTCCACAAGATCGCCGAGCAGCTCGGCAGCCTGCGGACCTGGCAGCACTGGCACCAGGCCGGCAATAGCTGGTCGGCCTCGATGCTGACCACGGCCGACTACGATCCGGCCAAGGCGCCCACCAATATCCCCACGCCCGAGGCGGTCGCCACGGCGCTCAACGAGCTGAAGACCGGCATGCCGAGCGCCACGCTCGACAACGTGGTGCAGGGCGCGCTGGCCGGCATCACCACGGTGCTGTCGAGCTCCTGGGGCGACACCACGGTCCAGTTCCCGTTCCCGTCGATGGTCGGCTCGGGCGACCGGATGGCGCTGTACTGGGCCGTGTACGGCAGCGCGCCGAGCCTGCGCGAGGCGAGCGCCTCGTCGGGCACCGGCACCCAGGGCGAGGCCCTGATGCATGCCTGCCAGTCGCTCGCGCTCGACGGCTCCGGCGGCGATTGCGCGGCGCAGG
The DNA here is from genome assembly GCF_011753035.1 of Burkholderia sp. Ax-1720. Taxonomy (NCBI): domain Bacteria; kingdom Pseudomonadati; phylum Pseudomonadota; class Betaproteobacteria; order Burkholderiales; family Burkholderiaceae; genus Burkholderia; species Burkholderia sp. Ax-1720. Next base: position 22,910 of record NZ_VWWK01000109.1, read on the forward strand.
CGGTCTATCACAGCTGCAAGGGCTCGAACCATTGCGCCACGCAAGGCGGATGCGGCTTCGTCCAGTCGGTCAGCGGCGGCGGCAATTGCTCGCAATCGGCAGGCTCGGCGGGCAGTTGCGGCCATCCCTCGACCATGGCTTCCGGCAAGGGCGGCTGCGGGGCGCCCACGCTGTACAGCGCGCCGGCCGACAACCGCTGCAACGGCTTCGGCGGCTGCGCGGTGCCGATCTCGGCCTCGCAGCTCTACCCGAGCAGCGGCACCATGCAGTTGTTCGACTTCAAGGCCGACGGCACGCCCGAGCCGCTCACCAGCACCCAGGGCGATGCGACCGTGATCGTCACGCTCGACTTCGCGGTCGGCGATTCGGTCTACGACGTCGCCTGGGGCGCGCTGGAGAAGGTCTGGGCGCATCGCAACCCGGGCCAGCCGGCGCCGGCCAAGCCCTTGCCGACCACGCTGCGCATCGCCCTGCCGCCGTCGACCTGATCGGAGCCTCGCATGTCCGTCACCGTCACCCCTGACGGCCGCGGCCCGCGGGCGCTGCCCTCGGGCCGGGATGCGGCGAGCGCCGCGTCCCGGCCGGGGCGGCCGCCCCGCCTGGGCCTGCCCGATCTCGGCTTCGGCGTCGGGCTGCGCCCGCAGCACCTGCCGGCGATCCTCGCCGACGGCCCGCGCGTCGACTGGTTCGAGATCATTTCCGAAAACTACTTCGAGGACGCCGGCTACCAGCGCGCGATGCTCGACCGGATCGCCGCCGAGGTGCCGATCGTGATGCACGGCGTGTCCCTGTCGATCGGCTCGGACGCGCCGCTCGACACGGCCTACCTGGGCCAGCTGCGGCGCCTGATGGAGGAGCTGCGCGCGGCCTGGGTTTCCGATCATCTGTGCTGGACCGGCCTGGGCTCGCACAATTCGCACGACCTGCTGCCGCTGCCGCTCAACCCGGCCTCGCTCGACCACGTCGCCGCGCGCGTCGATGCCGTGCAGCAGGTGCTGGGGCGCGCGCTGGTGCTCGAGAATCCGTCGAGCTACGTGCAGTTCCAGGCCTCGACGATGCCCGAATGCGAATTCCTGGCGCGGCTGGCCGAACGCACCGGCTGCGGGCTGCTGCTCGACGTCAACAATGTCTTCGTCAGCGCCTTCAATCACGGCTTCGATGCGGAGGCCTACCTGCGCGCGCTGCCGCCCGAGCACATCGTGCAACTGCACCTGGCCGGCCACACGCGATGCGGCGACTGCCTGGTCGACACGCACGACCAGCCGGTGCCGCCCGCCATCTGGGATCTGTATCGCCTGGCCCAGCAATTGACGGGCGGCGTCTCGACCCTGCTCGAATGGGACGCGAACCTGCCCGACTACGAGGGCCTGCTGGCCGAGCTCGACAAGGCGCGTCGCGCGGCTCGCGGCGAGGCAACAACAGCGCTTGCCGACGCGGCGCCGCAAACCGTGGAGACGAGCGAAATGGCGCTCTCCACCCCGCTCCACTATCTGGTGCCGGAGGCGATCGATGGATGACACGCTGTTGGCCGCCGAACTCGACCTGCCCGCGATCCAGCACTGGATGCAGGCCGCCACCACGCATCCCGGCGGGCTCGGCGCCGGGCTCGCGCAGGCCCGGGCGCTGCATGGCGCCGGCATCGAGCGCGTGATCGCCACGGCCGCCGGCGTCGACCCGCGCGCGCGGCTGGCGGTCTACGCGGACGGCTACTGGATGCGCCTGATCGCCTGCCTCGAGGCGGAATTCCCGGCCCTGCTGCGCCTGCTGGGCCCCTCGCTGTTTCGCTTCTTCGCGCGCGCCTACCTGGCCCGGCATCCCTCGCGCTCGCCGACGCTGCACACGCTGGGCGCCGAATTCCCGGCCTTCCTGCTGCGCTCGCAGCGCCGCATGGCGAACGGGCCGCGCCCGGCCATGCAGAGCTTCGCGCTGGCGCTGGCGACGCTGGA